>JAGGTZ010000160.1 GCA_021158805.1 Thermoproteota archaeon
GGATATATTGAGGAAGAGCGTTGATAGATTACCTATCTCTGTTGAAAATCCCCCAAAGGTTAGGAAGGAGCTCAGGAAACTAATAGATGATATTATGAGGTAATGCTAGTGATATGATGTAGAAATTCATTGCATGGATATCTGGGGGCTGATGCTTGATTCCTGAGTGGTACTTTTAAGGAATTGGATTACTTAGCTAGGGTGTGGCTGTGGTGGCGGGCGATCTGAGAAGTGGAAAGATAGTGGTCGTCTCGCACTGCCTCCTCAATGTCCACAGTCTAGAGGATGGTTTAGCTGAGTATCGGGGCTGTGAAGAGGAGTTCCTCAGGACACTCATAGAGGAAGGTGTTGGCATATTCCAGCTCCCCTGCCCTGAGATGGAAATATCTCATATTTCCAGAGCACCGTTACCCAAGGATTCTTACGATCATCCGGCCATACGAGAGAGATATAGGGAACTAGCTGGCAGGATAGTCAGTAGGCTTAAGCAGTTCGCGGAGAAAGGATACAAGATAGTTGCAGTGATAGGTGCAGAAGCCAGTCCTACATGCGGGATAAGCATAGTTGGTAAGTGGAAGGATCCAGAGAAGAGGGGTAAATTCCCAGAGGACGTGGAATTCGTTAAGGGTATGGGGGTCTTTATGGAAGAGCTTAGGGGGGAGTTAGGCAAGGTCGGCATATCTACGAGGTGGGTAGGGCTACCTGGTAAAACTCTCAAAAGCATAGATCCCGAGACCTATGACAAGAACAAGGTCATTAAGAGAATACGTGAGATAATTAGATCATGATTGGTTTAAACCGTCATATAGATTGCTAGAAGGGGCTTTTATAGTCCATCTAGGTACTCCTCAAGTTGATATGAGAGGGGCCCCAAGTACAACGTTATCTCTCTTCCTAGTAAACGAAACCAGTTCAACGCTCAAGGGATTTTATTAGTTTTTCCACCTCATTTTCCCACTTAAAAGCCCTCTTGCTCTCATCCCATAACTCTTCAGGAAGGTACCAGCTTGGATGTATATCAAGAACTTCATCGGCAATTACTAGATCATCTCCGTAGATTAGCTTAATCCCCCTCAGGAGGTCTCCCTTAATCTCCGGCTTCATGGAGACTATGGCTAAGCAGGCACCACATCCCCTACCTTCAGCATATTGAGCTATGGTTGTCGCTACGGAGCCGAGGGTCTCCGTGAACCTGATCAGCTCTTCCTTAGGGCGCCTAACCTTAACGAAAATTCTATCCATGCCCCTTGGAAACTCGACCATGTAAAACTCCCTTATCAATCCAGCCCTCTTCAACTTGTTCAATCTCTGCTTTGGGGATTTTATGCCCTTCTCAGCCAGATATGTCGAGGTTACCTTCCCCTCAAGGAGAACCAGGTTCAGTATCCTCAGGTCCTGCTTAGTTATCCTAACGCTGGGCTCGGATACCTCAACTAAGTCAGCCACTTCTCCCTCATAATCCCTGAGATAGGCCTTGACCATGCTCTCTATGACATTTTCCGGGTGATCTAATCTTAACCTCTGTCTTGTTAATTTTACAACTCCTATCTCAACTCCGAAGTCCCTTAAAGCTTCCATCTCCGGAACTCCCTTTATCGGGAGGACTATGTATGCGTGGGCATTTAACCCGCCCGAAATAGGGATCATCATGTTGTAGGTGAACTTGAAGTTCCAAAAGGCCTCTCTATACTTCTTCTGGTTTGGAAAGCTAGCTATTAGAACAGTCAAGCCTAAACCCCATAGATAGACATTTTGGGGGCCAAATATGTATCCGAGCTTCCTCAGCTTAGTGAGGGATCTGGAGATAGAGGAGCTACTCACTCCTCCTTTCCTCCTTATCTCCTCTCTAGTAGCATAGGGATTATCTGATAGGACATCAATAACCTTCATGTCACTATTTGTGAGTTCTACCTCATAACTAACGAATCTATTTAACAGAGCCAAATATATGGGAAACGTCAAGTTTCCACTTAGAGCAGCTGCCCTTATGGCAGGTACTAGGCTCTTTAGTACCTTTAGCTTTGATTTTTTGCTCAGATAGGAGAAGGTAGATATTGGGTCATAGTTATAGAATATATCCCTCGGCTTTAACCTACAGTCCTCCCAGAGTTCCCTAGGGGCCTCCGCATAGGCCCATGCTATATCATGAACTTGGGGGACCGAGTCAGCCTCTGGTGGGATCAGCCAAGAGAGTGCCTCCTTCCTAATTATGACATGTAGCCATATTATATACTCCGTCGGAATTCTCAATGTTCCATCTTCATGGAGGTAGGAGCACCTCCCGGGAGTAGGAGTAAAATCTTCTACAACTATGTCAACTGGAAGACGTCTCGCCGGGGGAAGGCCTATCAAATCAACTACTCTGTTAAGTTCCTTTTTGAACCTACTTAATGACTCCACCACCATTGTAGGCCTGTAGATATTTCTTTTATTTCTTTCCCAAGTGTAAAGCAAGATTTATTGGGCCATGCGTGGAGAGGGCCAGAAGCCTTTAGAAGATAGGTTCGCTATAAGTCACGAGGCTGTCCTATCTTCATTAGATATCAGTTCCAACATCTTTACCGGATAAGCGGATGTATAAAAGTCCGAATTCCATAGCATGTAGTCAGGTGGCAGGTGGATTTGAAGCTCATTAGTTTGAAAGCAGTAGCCAGTATAGCCAAACCAAAAGCTATGGCCGAGGCACCATTAACATACTTCCAAGCTTGAATCTTGAGTAATAGAGCAACTCTTTCAATTAGGAAGGCCACTCTTGTTAAGGCAAGTAAGGTACTCCAAATGTAGGGCTAATTAAGGTCTCCCCTTCAACTTCTATACCTGAGTATTTAGCCCCGATCAAAGCCATTACTAAGAATCCAAACTTACGCCGATAAGCCCTCAATGGATCTCATCTTATTTCCATTTACGAGTGTATTCTCTCCTTGGTTACCC
>JAGGTZ010000214.1 GCA_021158805.1 Thermoproteota archaeon
CTCTCTCTTAACTCTTTTATCTTCCTTAAAGCCTCTTTGAGACCCTTCTCATCCCTGAAGATATAGACATGCGTACCCATGGTACTCTGCATCTCTCTCCTTATATGATAGGGGTTCTCTCCAGTAGACCCCTTGAGTATCCTATCGAAGATTCTCTTCTCCTCAGCTTCGACGACGTCCATTGGAACCTCCCTAATGCTATTCTTCATCGCATAATCGGCAGCTTGTCTACCAGTTAACATACCGTAGACAAGGCAGTCTGATGAGGAATTAGTTCCAAGCCTATTAGCTCCATGCAGGCTGACACAGGCTACTTCTCCCGCAGCCCATAGGCCCTTCGCTGGTGTAGCTCCATATGTGTCTGTGTGGACACCGCCCATGGAGTAATGAGCTACCGGCCTAACTGGCATGGGTTCCTTGACCGGATCGACTCCAGCGAACCTTATAGCCAGCTCTCTTATATGTGGAAGCCTCTCATCTATCTTCTCCTCGCCTAGATGTCTCAGATCTAAAAGGACGTAGTCTAACCCTCCAGGACCCTTAAATCCTCTGCCTTCAAGTATTTCAGTCATCTCAGCTCTTGAAACTACATCCCTTGGAGCTAACTCCATCCTTTCGGGGGCATAGTTCTTCATGAACCTCTCTCCCTTATTGTTAATTAGGTAGCCACCCTCACCTCTGGCTGCCTCTGAAATCAATATGCCCGACGGGACTAGCCCGGTTGGGTGGAATTGGAAGAACTCCATGTCTTTCAAAGGCAAACCTGCTCTGTACGCCATGGCCATGCCGTCTGCAGTAGAGGAATGAGAGTATGTAGTGAAGGGGTATAGCCTCCCAGCACCTCCAGTGGCCAGTATGCCAGCCTTTGCTTTAAACAAGTAGAATTCTCCGGTTTTGAGATCTATAGCTGTGACGCCCCTGAACTCGTTGTTCTCTAATATGAGTGAGGTCACAAAGAACTCATGGTAAAACTTTATGTCGTCATACTTGAGGGCAGTGTCATAGAGAGTCTGCATTGCATAGAGCCCAGTTTTATCTGCAGCAAAACAAGCTCTTGGGAAGCTATGACCTCCGAATCTTCTTTGGGCTATTCTACCATCTGGTCTTCTGCCCCAAGGCATCCCCCAATGATCGAGTTGATATATCTCTTGGGGTGCAAGTCTGACAAATAGTTCTACGGCATCCTGATCGGCTAACCATGCAGCACCCTTTATTGTATCAAAGGCATGCAGGTCGTAACTATCCCCCTCATCCGGATATAGGACAGCACCTGTCCCTCCGGCATATGCTACTGAGTGAGACCTCATCGCATGAACTTTTGTTAAGACCGAGATGTCCAACTCGCCATTACTCCTTCTAGCAGCCTCGATAGCAGCTCTGAGACCGGCTAAGCCCGACCCAATAACAACAATATCGGTGGTTACTACCTCGACCAAAATAATTACCTCCCTTCTTAGGGGACCGTTTAACAGCTATTAGGTCAATAAGATAAATATTCCGACCCAGTTTGCCGTACATAACTCTTTATCTATCGGAGGAAAATAAGAAAACATTAGACTATTGACCCAAATCTAGTGAACGAACTTCATATGACTTATTGCAAAAATTTTATTTGTTTTGTAGTCGTCTAGAACGAGGTCGCTTGAAGGGTGTGTTCTCATGGTGATGGTGATGTTTTCAAAGCTGTGGAGCCACACAGAGGTCCTTCTGCAAAGTACTTTCACTAATGTAAATCAACTTTGGGTTTTAGTTGGGATAATTGCCATGTTCGTTATAGGCCTAGTCATTTATACCTGCTACGCTAGAAGCTTAGGGATCCCGGAAGGTGAGGAGTAATGAATGAAGGTATTAGCAGGAGAGAGTTCATAAAAGGAGGAATCGTAGCATCTATAGCGCTAGCGGCAGCTGCAGCAGGGGTCCCCTTGGTCGAATATATAACCTCCGAGAGAGTTGTAATTGGTAAAGTGAGTGGGGAGAGGAAGGGGAAGCTCCCCATCAAGATAGCTAACAAAAATGACTTGCAGCCGGATTCGCAGAAGCAATTCATAATGCCGATAAACCCAGATGGAAGTAGGGGACAACACCCTGCAATACTAATAAGGCTGAGGCCAGAGCTAGCTCAGAAGGCAGGAACGGAGTTCAAGGCATTTAGTGCCTTATGCACTCACCTAGGCTGTATAGTACACTTAGAGCCTGGTAATGATATATACTGCCCCTGCCACGCTGGGTATTTTGACCCCGTGACGGGAGAGGTGATATCTGGACCCCCGCCCAGGCCGCTACCTGAGATTGAGATCGAAATAGATGAGAATGGAGATATTTACGCTAAAGGGTGGAAATGATGTGTGAAAAGAAGGAAAAGAGTTGCCTCTCTTGGCTTGTTAATTGGATTATAGATAGAATGGGCGCTGAGGAATTTACTTCTATGATAGTATGGAGGCATACGCTGCATCCGGTTTACAGCTTGGGCGGGCTTACCACATTGATGTTTATTATACAAGCCATTACCGGACTTATCCTACTGATATTCTATGTCCCTGTCTTCGGTGAGACTAACTTGGCATATGATAGCGTGGTCAGAATAAGTGAAGAGGTAGCATATGGTTCTATCATTAGAGGCCTGCACTTCTATGCTGCCAATCTGATGATACTACTAGCAATACTACATTTCCTCAGGGTTTATTTCTTGGGGAGTTATAAGAGACCTCATGAGATCACTTACATATTAGGTATACTTACTGGCCTGCTAGCGATATTAGATGGAGTCACTGGATATTCACTTAGGATGGATCACATTGCTGGGGAGGCCATAAGGATCGGAAATACCTTAGTAAGTAGTATGCCAGGCGGCAAGATATTGGCTCAGATAATTTATGGTACCGGAACCTTCGATGAGATAGTTGGTAGATACCTAGCCTATCATATACTGGTTGCAGGCCTCATACTCATACTAATGTTACTGCATTTCTTCTCCGTACACCAGCATCATGTATCTCCTCCATACGATGGGTCCGATCCTGAGCCGGCTGTACCCTTCTTCCCAAATCATGTACTTACTGAGGCTGCAGCTGCCTTCGTGATAATAGGTTCACTCATTGTAGTAGCTGCAGTGTTCCCGGCTGAGCTAGGTTTAAAATTCCTACCAACTGAGGAACTGCCCGTAGGCCAACCTGAATGGTACCTCATGGCGTTATATGCGGGGATTAAAACGGGAGTAGATCCAATACTGGCTGGAGTTGTTGTACCAGGAGTCATACTGCTAACATTAGTGCTAATGCCTTGGATAGACCCCGTCTATAGCAGACATCCCAAGAATAGGAGAATCGCGACCGTATATGGGGCTATACTTACAGGGGAGTTTGTGGTATTCACCATATATGGTATGCTAACCCCTGGAGAGCAAATCCCCCTAATTAACGCGATAGTAGTGGGGCTGATCGTTGCCTTCGTAACAGGAATACCTGCAGCGAGATATACCTCGAAGCCCGTACCTCCTAAGAAGAGACAGCCTATTAAGAGGGTAAGGCACAGACCCTTGGCCTTAGAATGGGCCAAGTATCTCTTCTGGGTGATGGTGGTAATACAGGCAATCTCTCTAGCTCTGGGACTTCAGGCACACATCGAGGAGATGTACAACCTAGCTGCCCTGTACTTCGGCATAACCATAATAGCCTTTGGGTGGGCGTTCTTCATAGGGAAAATCCTTCTATTTGATGTTAAGTACATCACAAAGCCAGTTACTCCCCAGTAACTATCATAGTTTTCCCACATCTTTTTACGATTATGATCTAGAATGGCTGGGTCGACGATCGGTGTAAATTCCTTTTTATTTGAGGGACATTAACAAACCATAATGAGCAGAGATACTCTGATAGTTATTGGCGTAGTGCTTATAGTCCTAGTTGTTCTTGGATCAACATACCTATCCATTTCAAGGGGAGTGGCTCCGGATCTCTTAGGTGAGTCCTCCAAGACTAAGAGTGCATCAGAGACCTCGGGAAGTACAACGAAAACCTCTTCTCAGAAGGCACCTTTCGAGTTCTCCAAGATATTCTTAAAGACAACATCTTTCAGGGTGACGTACGACCTACTCGAAAATCTGAAGAAGGGGGGGTCTGTTAGCCTATATTTAAAGGGTGATAAGAGGAGGTTTGATGTAAGTCGAGGTGAAAATCAGGCCGTAATAATAAACCTCCCTGATAAAACCATTCTGTGTACAAAGCAAGAACAGTGGCAATGCTTTGAAATACCAACAGCTAAACCAAAACCAAGTGAGTATGAGGGAGCTCCACCTATAAGTGATCCTGTATCTGAAGGGAAGGAGAAGTTCAAAGAGCCTATCTATAACGGCACAAGGAAGTATGCTGGCAAGACTTGCTACTGCTATTATGTAACCGCTAGTGAAAATAGGAAAATCAGCGGAAAAGATGTACAAGGAACTACCACCGTGGAAATCTGCGTGACTAGCGAAGGTATCCCTGCATATTACTTGAATCTTTGGAAATCTAAGGATGGCAAGACAACAGAGAGATATGACGTTGTAGCGAAGACCATAACTACAACGGTACCTGATTCTGTCTTCAACCCGCCAGCAGAGCCTCAGAAGCTGCCAAGCTCCTAGTACCTGTGACTATGTAATTTTTAAACAGATAAGTACGAAATACCTCAGCCAAATACACCTTATTCTACATAATATTTAACTACGAGGACGAAGTTAATATCATGGAGGTGACAAAGTATGATACACATATCAACTGGTTTCGAACATGCCTACAACGCCATAATGGCGGAACTGAGGGGCTATATAAATGGGAGCGAATGTCGTGTCAATGAAATACTCAGGATCTTAGAGCTACTCTCGAAAGAGAGCATAAGTGCCTTATTTGAGCAACTAAGAGGAAATTTGGATACGTGGAAGAATATGGGATCTATCTCAGAAGATCAGTACGAGAGGGGACTGAACAAGCTTGAAGAGATAAAAAGACTTGTTTTTGAGGAAATAATCGAGAAGTCCTAGTCTTGGATAGGTCTTAAGCACGATTTAAAGTTTTTATGTAATGCGGGCTCGTCCTATATGCGTGAATTTCAAGTTAGTCATTGTTACAGGTGGCGTAATAAGCGGTTTAGGTAAAGGTGTGATAGCAGCCTCAATAGGCAAATTAATGCAGTCAAGGGGCTTCACAGTCTCAATGATAAAGATAGATCCATACCTAAACCCGGATCCAGGCACTTTGAACCCAGTTGAGCACGGAGAAGTCTTCGTAACGGAAGAAGTATGGAACTTTAAGCCAGGAAGGGGCACCGAATTTAACATAGCAGAAATAGACGAGGACTTTGGCCATTACGAGAGATTCTTGGACATCTGTATGCATCCCTCAAATAACATAACTAGCGGTCAGATAATGCTGAGCGTCATCTTAGGAGAAAGAAAGGGTGAATACCTAGGCCAGACTATACGACTTATCCCTCATGTTACGAACCAGATAAAGAGAAGGATATACGATGTTGCGAATAGGGAAGAGCCTGATGTTCTAGTTGTAGAGTTAGGTGGGACCGTTGGCGACTATGAGGCAATGGCTTTTGTGGAGGCACTAAGACAGTTAAGAATGGAAGTAGGCACTAACAATTCAGTCCATGTACATGTGACCTACGTACCCTACGTCGAAACTGTTGGGGAGTTCAAGACAAAACCAGCCCAACTATTCTTTAGGGAAGTGCTTGCAGCCGGTCTACCTCCAGACTTCGTGATTGCAAGAACACCTTCTCCATTACCAGATTCTGTAAAGAGGAAGCTCGCCCTTTATGCTAGCGTACCCTATGACTCAGTGTTCGAGGACCCAGACTTAGATGTAGTATATGAGCTACCAATATATTTCGAGGAGAGGGGACTAGGAAGCAAGCTCGAAGAGAAACTAAACTTGAAGGGAAAACCAGACTTGGAGGAATGGAAAAATATTGTACAGACATTTAAGGAGGGGAGACCCATCAAGATAGCCATGGTAGGCAAATACTGGAAAATGTCAGATGTCTACATCTCTATTGTGGAGGCGATAAAACATGCTGGAGCTTATAGTGGGGTGAAGCCAGTTATAGAGCCAGTAGATTCGGAGGGTCTCGAGAGGGGCAAAGGCTGGGATAAATTGGAAGAATCCGCTGGTATAATACTGACGCCCGGATTTGGATCTAGAGGTACTGAAGGTATGATATCAGCCGCGATATGGGCCCTAAAGGAGGGGAAACCCTTCCTAGGCATATGCTTTGGCGCACAACTAGGGACCGTAGCATTTGCTAGGGAGGTTATGGGATGGGAAGACGCCAACTCAACCGAAATAGATCCACAAACCTCATGGCCAGTGATCGATCTACTACCCGAGCAAAGAGAGATCGAGGAAATAGGTGGTACGATGAGGTTAGGGGGACATGAGGTCGTACTATTAGATGGGATACTAAGGAGAGCTTATGGAAGAGAGAGGATCGTGGAGAGGTTTAGACACAGATATCATATAATAAATCAGTATGCAGAGAAAATGAGCGAAAGGGGATATAAAATAACTGCTGTAGATCCCTCAGGCAGGATAATAAATGCCTTCGAGGTCGAGGGTCACCCCTACTATCTTGGAGTACAGTTCCATCCCGAATTCAGGTCTAGACCTGGGAAGCCTAGCCCCACCTATAGGTCTTTCATAGAGGCGATCAAAGGGAGCTGAATACCTCCTTAGAATTCTTCACTACCTCCTCTACTTCTTCATCAGTCATGCAATGGTAGATGGGAAGGTATAAGATCTCCCTAGTAAGGACCTCCGCATTAGGCGTATCCACATTATCATAATGGGTATCTCTGAATAGGACGTAGAGGAAATTATATTCCTTATCCCCAAGCTTAGACATCACTGGCTGCTTCTGTAGGGGCATAGGATAAGCTGGTCTGGCGAGTATTCCTCTCTCCCTAAGCATTTGAACAGCCTTATCCCTGTGCCTCACCCTTATAGGATAGAGGTGCCAGACGGGCTCAGCCCATTCGGCAATGAATGGTGTGTCGACAATACCAGAGAGTTCTTCGGTGTATATCGAAGCTATTTCCTTTCTCCTTTTATTGAAATGTTCGAGCTTCCTAAGTTGGACTATGCCTATGGCTGCGTTTATGTCTGTCATTCTGTAATTGAATCCAACATAATGGTGCTCATATTTCGAGGTCTGGCCTTGATCTCTTATAGCTCTGGCTCGATTGTATATGTACTCATCATCAGTAGTTATAATACCCCCTTCTCCGGTTGTCATGTTTTTGGTCGGATAAAAGCTGAACACGGCAGCTTCTCCTAAGCTCCCCACCTTCTTTCCTTTATACATAGCTCCATGAGCTTGGGCAGAATCCTCCAACACATAGATTTCTCTGCTCCCAATAGCCTCTCTAATAGAATCCATGTCTGCAGGGTGACCATGTATATGTACGGGTATGATTGCTTTAGTCCTATCCGTTATCTTACTCGATAAATCTCTTGGATCCATAGTACCCGTCCTTAGGTCCACATCGACAAATACTGGCTTGGCGCCTGATAATATAACAGAGGATGCTGTCGCATAGAATGTATAGCTAGGCACAATGACCTCATCTCCAGGGCCTATGCCCATTGAGATGAGGGCAACATGCAGGGCGGCGGTACCATTAGATACAGCTACCGCATATTTCGTCCCAACATACTCAGCGAAGGAGCGTTCAAATTCCTCAACCTTTTTCCCTTGAGCAAGCATACCCGATCTGAGGACTTTCTTGACTTCTTCTATCTCTTCATCGCCTATGCACGGTCTGGCTATTGGTATCATCAGACCACCTTAAAAACAGGCTTGCTCGCTAAAACATAAGGGTATGCTAAGGGTACTTGGTGTGACAATACCCGGCTTGGAAGACTTCCTCTGTGAGGAGATAAGGGAGCTTATAGGGGCTACTCCTGCAAAAGTAGCTCCCGGGAAGATAGAGTTCCTAGCCAGTCCAGAGGATGTAATTCTGATGAACTACATGAGTCGCACAGCGACGAGATTTCTGGTAGTGTTATTTAGGGGGATTATCGATCCTATGAACCTAGAGAACATTAAGAAGGCAGCTCTTGAGGTAGACTGGCCTACTCTATTCCACTATGAGTCTCTATTCGCTGTAAGAGCCGAAAGAACTGGGAATCATGAGTTTACGAGTGTTGAGGTGGCTGCTACCATAGGGGAGGCAATAGTAGAGAGGTTCCTAGCTGACACCGGTAATAGGATAAGGGCCAATTTAAGGAGACCAGATGTATTGGTGAGGGCATATGTGACGGGAAACCTACTCATAATAGGTTTAGACACATCTGGAGAAAGTCTTCATAGGAGAGGATATAGGATATTCAACCATAGGACATCTCTTAATCCTATAATTGCATATTCCTTAGTGAAGCTGAGTAAATGGCTTGATACTCTTAGAAAGGACCCTGAAGTCCCACTCATAGATCCTATGTGTGGTGGAGGGACTATACCAATAGAAGCCGTATTAGCTACGCAAAAAGTACCACCTGGAAAATGGAGGAGGTATTATCCTGTAGAACATATCCATCTATTCTCTGGAGTGAGGCAGGAAGAGGTAATGTCATGGGCCGACAGCTTCATCTTACGAGATCTTAATCCATGCGTCGTATGCATGGACATCAGTCCAAAGAGTATAGCAGGAGCAAAGCTTAATGCTGATTCTGCTGGTGTTAAGATGAAATTCCTGTTAGGAGATGCATCGAAATTAGGTGAGTACTTTAATAGGATAGGTGCAGTCGTGACGGATCCTCCATTTGAGTTAAGGATGGGAAGAAACCGGAGGTTATCTGAGGTATTCAGAGGAATGAGTGAATCCCTGCAGGAGAGGCTAGAACTCAGGTTTAGTGCTATATCTGCTGGTCCAGCCCTTCCTAAGTTAATGAATGCTATGAGGGTGCTAAAGTTAGTGTATAATAGGAGGATTCTCTATGGAGGGGTAGAAGCAAGATTACTGGCTTATGAGAGGAGGAACACCAAGCAGGAAAGCTGTGAGGGTTGAAGCTAGTGGCACTGAGATGTTATCCTCTCCCCCATATAGCTCGGATAACGTTGATACTACTGCTATAACGACAGAATTCGTAGGGTTAATGCCTAACAGCAGTAGAGCTATGAGATAGGAGAGGAACCCCGCTAAAGTACCTTCTAAACTTCCATCTGAGAAGGGAACCTTAGTCCTACCAAGCGATATGCCGACTATAGCAGACAAGCCATCAGTCAACACTAAGGCTAGTATACCATACATTACTAGATCTCCGAAGAGGAAATACGTCGAGGAAACACCTAATAAACCTGATAGCATACCTAGCCATCCAGTTCTCCTCTCGTAATCCCTTTCTACTAGACTCACAAGTCTGTTAAAGGCCTCGACGGCAACCTCTACTCCTTTAGGTTGAGGAATATGCATACTTGCCTTTAACCGGTGAGGGAGTCCCCTTACCTGCATAGAGTAAATCCAACCCCCCACAATCAGGGCTATGGCATATATCCCCTCTGGGCGAATCCACGGCTTCATTAGTATGGGAGCTAGAAGGAGTAGTGAGAGCAGTATGTGTAAAGCCTTACGTAGGATCTCGTTTATCACCTTATTCACCCCGACTCATGAACTGGCCGTGACTAATGATAGGCTATCCTCTGACGGAGAGCGCACAAGGTTATTATCAGAGTTAGCTCCACATTGCACAGCTCCATTAACCCCCTGTAATGGTGTAGCATTGCATATATCGGACTTAATACTTCCTGAGAAGGTAGCCGATACTAGGGTAAGGCACCTGTCTCTCATCAAATTATTAGTAGACATGCTTTCTAAAAAGCGAGCCGTATATGCTGGGGAAAAGATGGAAGTAAGTACCCTCTTTGGTCGGACCTCGACGATCATAAGCTCATCTAAGAATGGAGGGGGTCAGGGGAGGACCACTTCATCATCGCTCCGGGGACACTCAAAAGGGTAAGGTAAGCCGGCCGGCCCTCATCCCCCATGTACTCCGGCCTCCCTACAAATATATACATTAAAAGTCTCTCATTAGCTTAGCAGGCGTTAGGAGAAATGTCTAGAGATCAGACTAGGGGTATACTCAGAAAAGTTTTGGCTGGTTTGAAGATGAATTCTCACGTAAGTGACAGAGATATCTCATTAGCACTATCAGAGCTCAGACGAGACTTCTATAATGCAATGAGTTTAATATCCGACGAAAATTATAAGCTAGAGGTCTACACACTCTTAAAGCGAGGGATAGAGGATGCTGACGAGGATTTATTCTTGGCATGCGAAGAGCACGACTCTCTTAGGAAGCTAGCCTACAATGTCGTAAAACTGATGGACTCCGAGGAGCTAGAGAGGGTAGCTAAGAAAATACTGGCTCAAGACTTGGAGGGAACATTACTTGGCTCATATATAATGAGGAGAGCCTTTGGTGGTCGGGGCGGGGGGACTTGAACCCCCGACCTGCCGGTATCTGTGAGGGCGGCCGCTGACGGAGCGCGGGACCGCGCTCACTACAGCCGGCCGCTCTACCGAGCTGAGCTACGCCCCGCCCTATACGTAGTGAACCTACTATCTATATTAATCTTACACTCTCATGGTCGGATACAGACATCGCTCAGAGAGTTTGCTTGGAGCATTTTAGCACTTATAGTTATCCTTAATAATTTTTCCACTGTATTTCCTGAGAGTTCTCTTCATATGGCGATATTAAAGACCCTCAGTAATGGCATCAACACCCTTTTGAGCGGCAACCCTCTGAAAGGTCTTAAAGTCCTCAATACTCCAGGCTACTAAGACGATCTCCTCAAGATTTGATTTTATTGCCTCCTCTAGGATGATCTCCACCGATTTCTCAACTGGAATGCCACCAACACCTGCTCCCATCGCCGGGAAAGCTATACTTTTAAGCCCCATCTCCTCAGCCTTGGATATTGCGGCTTTGACGGCCTTTCTAATGAATTCAAGGCTGCTCTTTCCTCCGGGAGTCTCAACAGTTGGTGCATGTATTACATACCGTGCCCTAAGCCTCCCGGCTCCAGTGACTATAGCGCTACCTATACGGACAGGAGCTTTCTTCAATGCTTCCTGCTGGATCTCCTCACCGCCCTTCCTCCTTATAGCTCCGGCTACACCGCCCCCCATTATCATCTGGACATTAGCAGGATTAACTATGGCATCGGCTTCAATCTCAGTTATATCCCCACGTACTATCACTATCCTTGGCATTCTTGATCCCAGAGATTTAACTTACGAGGGGAATAATAGTTTTTCATTAAATTATGAGGGAGGGAGCATTCTAGGAACTCCTGCCTCTATTCTATACTCTGCCCCACAGCCTTCGCAGATAAGCTTCCCAGATACTATATCAACTCTCATACATTCTGCACAATTTCCAGGATCTTTTGGCTCATCTTCTATGTAAGCGCACCATCGTTCGCAAAGAGGTTTATCAGGCTCCTTAGGGAGGCCATGGCCCTCTTCTTCGGCTTCTACTATAAGTTTAAGGGGAAAGTGGTGACAAGCAGGGCATGCGAGTAAATCTAAGAGTCTTCTCCTCATTATATCACCTTCAGTACCGTGATTAACTCACTGAACCTTTTAATAACAGCATCAGCTGGAGGGTGTATCTTTTCATTTTCCTTGAAAACCCATATAGCTTTCATGCCTAACCTCTTAGCACCCATTATATCCTCATAGGGCGAGTCGCCTATCATAATAGCCTCATTAATATTTCCACCCAGTAATTCAACAGCATGCATGAAAATTCTGCTAAGGGGTTTTCTCAGCCCCACCCTGTGCGAAGATACAATAGCATCAAAGTAGTCTAACAGATTCTCCCTTCTTAGCTTGGCTTCTACCATTGGGTGATAGGGGGTATTAGAGACGATAGCCATTTTATAACCTTCATTCCTGAGCTGATTGAGGGTTTCCCTGACGAAAGGTTTCACCCTGGTGAGTTCTAGCATAGGTGAAGCATAGGCTAACATGTGTTCTTCCCTGATCTCGTCAACACCTATACATTTCAGTAGTAGTTCGACCTCCAGCTGACCGGGAATCTCTACCCCCTCGGATCTCCTCCTAGCATCTAGTACTTTAAATATACCCGTGTAAATGTGAAATGCTTTGCTTATTTGCTCCTCATTTGAGACTCCTTCTACCTCTAATATCCTCTTTACCCTAAAAAGATAGTACTGGTCTAGATCTTCAGGAGGGTCTATGATGGTCCTCCAGAAATCGAAGAGGAGGTACATATTACTTCCCACTAGGAAAGAATAATAACTTGGGTAGGGAGCGAGACGGTAGGTGTGCAAATGGGCAGTACTGATCATAGATACGAGGTGCCAGTGGAAAAAGTTCAAAGAGCTCTTAAAGTATCTAAGGAGTACAAAGAGAAATTAAAGCAGCTATATGGGAATAAAGTGGTCTCTAAATTCTCTAAAGATGCAGTTGACTGTCCGGTACTTGGAAAGAAAGTGAGCTTTCTAGTATGTCTTGGCTGTCCTAATTATGTAAGGAGGTTTAAGGGCGTCGTACACTGTAAGGGCGAGCCCCTGAGCGAAGAACCCACATAGTAGCTATGGCCGAGAGCAGAGATGCAATGGCAATCAAAGCTAGCAGTATATAGAACTTACTCCGTTGTTCGGCCTCATACTTAGAGAGTAGTTCTTGGTCTGCAACAGTCCCTTCAGGACTTGGCTGTCCTGTTATTGATCCTGATCTTTCAGAAGAGCCCTTTAGAGGTGCTGGTATTGTTGCTGTTGGTGTTGCCACAGTCGTCACTGTTACTGTTGTATAAGAGGGGGCTCTCTTAACGGCAGCATACTCTACACCACCTAAGAAGTACCACGGTAGTCCTACCATCACCACGGCGATCATCAGACCTACGATTATACTCCTTGCTAACATCCTCTGAGGCAAGACGAATTTCTCAATCAGATTTTGAAAGAAACCTTCCTTCTCTACTCTTGATACAGGTAGTATCACAAATGCAGGAGATGCTAGAGAGTATAGGGTTTTTCTTCCTCTTTTCCCTGGCATTTTCCCTAAAGGCTTTATGATTCCCGCACCAGATAGTTTCTCTATGTGGAATATTACAGTAGTAAGGGGGAGACCTAATTCGTTTGCGATATCATTCGGGCTCTTTGGGAAGTCTCTTAGAGATGCAATGATTCTCCTTCCTACCTCATTTGATATCTCCTGTCCTAATGCAAC
>JAGGTZ010000104.1 GCA_021158805.1 Thermoproteota archaeon
GCTGCACCTCTTAGTGGGCGTTCAGCCTACACAGGAGATCAACAGAGGAAAGGCGCGATTATGGCGGTAGAAGAAATAAATGCTCAAGGAGGGATTAAGCTAAAGGATGGTTACTATAAAATCGAGCTAGTCATTGGAGACGACGAATCAAAGCCTGCAACCGGGGTAAGCGTTTTCGAGAAATTCGTCACACAAGATAAGGTAGACATAGTTATAGGTGAGGTTAACAGTGATGTAGCTCTTGCGATGATGGATGTTAGCGCTAAATATAAGATACCATATATATCTCTCGGGTGCTCCAGCGATGCTCTTACTAAAAAGCTTCTATCAGATCCAGAGAAGTACAAGTATTATATAAGAATGACTCCTTATAGCGGGGAAGCTTATGGAAAGGCCGCTGTTGTATTCCTCGAGGATGCTATTTCCAAAGGATGGTTTGAAATAACTAATAGGAAAGTTGCAATAATTGCTGAAAACACTGCATTTGGTATAGAAAATGCTAAAGCCTTCAAGGAGTATGCAAAAGAAGGAGGATGGGAAGTGGTCGTTGATGAGTTATTCTCTCCAGATCAAGAAGACTTTACTTCCATATTGCTGAAGGTAAGGGATACTAAGGCGGAAGTCATCTGGATGATTGGAACCTCTCCTGGAGCAGCTGCCGCACTTACGAAGCAGTTCCAAGCAATGAAGCTAAGGACGTACTTCATCGGTATATTCATCATTCAGGTCCCATCATACATTGACCTAGTCGGTAACCTCTCAGATGGACTCGTATGGACATTAAACTCCCTTTGGAGCGATAAAGTGCCAAGAGTAAAGAAATTCATGGAAAAGTTCGAAGCTAGATGGGGAGAGAAACCTATATCGAATGCGGGCCTAACATACGACACACTTATGATGATAAAGAAGGCATTGGAGAAAGTCGGTGAAGTTGATGCAGATAAGTTCATAGAAGCATTCTTGGACCAGACATATGAAGGATCTACAGGATACTATGTCTGGGATAAGGAACGTCATTGTCCACAATGGGGGCCAGACAAGGTTCCATCTTCCTTCGGACAGATCCAGTGGGAAGGGGACAAATATCATCATGAGTTCTTGTGGCCCATACAATTCTTCCCAGATGCCAAGTTTAAGCAGCCATGGTGGTTCCCCAAAGGATGAACGATGCCAAAATATGTTAAAAGGGAAGGATGGTGACATTGCTTGGGACGGCACCTCCCCATACTTCTCTTTATTTTTTACAGATTTCTTCTCTCAGTTTAACTACAGTTATACAGCTTCTTGTAGGTGGAATTATTGATGGACTGTTCTACGCCCTAATGGGACTTGGTTTCGGAGTAATACTAGAGGGAATGGACCTGTACGACTTCGCACATGGGGCATTCTACATGATAGGAGGTTATATAACATATTATTCAATAAATGCGATCACAGCAGACCCCATAATAGCAATAATACTTTCCATGGCCATTACGTTCCTATTTGGATGTGTTGTAGATTTTCTTACACTGAGGCCTGTGAGAAAGAGAGGAAGGGAGGACTGGGTACTGGCAGGTCTCATAATACTTATGAGTCTCTCTGTTCTGCTGGAGAACTTGGCGATTATAGTATTCGGAACTGAATATAAAGGAGTCCCTCCATATGTTCAGGGTCATGTTACAGTAGGAGATATAATAATAGACCTTCAAAGGGCTCTTAGTGCATCATTATCGGCTATATTAATACTTATAACATATGTGTTCCTCAAGAAGACCAAGTACGGTCGAGCAATAAGGGCACTAGCTCAAAATAAGGAGTTAGCTGAGATATCGGGAGTTAACCCTGAAATACTGTATCCTATAATATTCGGGCTGGGAGCCTGTTTAGCAGCAGCTGCAGGTTCCCTACTAGCTCCCGTATACTTCATCTCCCCTACGATAGGGGCGTTCCCAGGCCTAATGGCATTCATTGTTGTGATAATCTCTGGACTAGGGTCAACAGGAGGTCTTATACTCGGAGGCATACTTCTAGGAATAACTAGTAGCTTCGTCGGGTTCCTCTACTCAAATGAATGGGCTTACCTAGTTGCTTTCGCTATCGCTATTGTGGTGATCACGTTCAGACCAAGGGGATTGTTTGGGGTGAGGAGAGAGTGAAAAGCCTTTCTAGTCTGAAGAGTTTAATTGCTAAGAACCTAGCATTCATTATCCTGTTCGTGCTTGGGTTGCTGATTCCACAGATCACCTCTGACCAATATATTCTCCATCTATTAATACTCTCCTTCATATTAGCTACTTTAGGAGCTAGCTGGGATATGCTAGCAGGGTATGGAGGTCTATTCAGCTTTGGACATCAAGCATTCTATGCGATTGGGGGATATGCATCCGCCATCATTTGCATCAACTATGGGGCATCTCCCTGGCTTGGGCTCCTGATAGGAGGGGTATTCGCCTCGTTAGCCTCCCTAATAATCTCTTATCCAGTCCTAAAACTCAGAGGCCCTTACATTGCATTAATAACTCTAGCCTTCAGCCTTGTTGTATTCGAATTAATAATAATATTTAGGGACTTAACGGGAGGACCATCTGGCCTCTGGGGGATTCCTGAATTTACCTCATTAGATCTCGGAATTGCGAAAATAACTTTTGGGTATGCGGATAGGACATCCTACTATTATCTAGCCTATGTGCTGATGATCATAAGCATAGTACTCCTCAAGATCTTTGTTGAATCAAAGTATGGCCTCAGATTAAGGATAATAAAGGAATCAGAGGAGGTAGCTGAGACCTTAGGGATTGATACTGTTAAGTACAAGTTAATGGCAGTCCTAATTTCCACATTCATCGCTGGGTACATAGGAGCCTTCTACGCTCATTACATCCAGTTATTGAGTCCAGAGGTGACTTGGGTTAGTACAATGCTTGATATCGTACTAGCTACTATGCTAGGGGGATTTGTGACGATATACGGTGCGGTCGTTGGGTCGGTTGCTACAATATTCCTTAAGGAGTACCTAAGGGTGTTGGAGCAATGGAGACTGGTAATATTCGGAGGAGTATTGATCCTGATTGTGATCGCAGCCCCTAATGGTCTAATAAAAGAGGTGATCGTAAGGGTATCCTCCTTGAGAAAAAGGATTAGTGGTAAAAAACCCTAACCCCTTTTATTTTATAAGGTTAAGTATGCCTTTCTCACGTGTTCATTCTTTGATAATTCTTCTCCGCTACCCTCAAGTATTATAGATCCATTCTCAATGACATATCCTCTATCAGCTATCTCCAGCGACCTCTTAGCGTTCTGCTCGACTAGAAATATCGTTATACCTTCATCCCTGAGCCTTATCAAGTTATTAAAGAGTTTTTCAGCGATTATGGGAGCGAGCCCCAGTGAAAGTTCGTCTATCATTAGTAATTTGGGATTTGTCATCAATGCCCTTCCAATCGCTAACATACGTCTCTCTCCACCACTTAAGGTACCTGCCAGCTGTTTTTTCCTCTCCCTCAACCTTGGGAAGAGGCTGTATACGTGCTCTAGATTCTCTTCTACCTTATCTTTTGGCATGAGGAATCCTCCAACCAAGAGATTCTCTTCTACCGTTAAGTACGGGAAAGGATGTCCACCTTCCGGTACTAGATTCATTCCGAGCTTAACTCTGGCTGGCGTGGATAGCTTGGAGATCTCCTTACCTTCGAAGTAAATTTTACCTTCTATCTCCTTATTGAGCCCAATTATCGCTCGTAAAGTGGATGTCTTTCCAGCCCCGTTCGGACCTATAAGGGTGACGATCTCTTCCTTATGAATCTCTAGGGATATATCTCGAACAGCTACGGCCTTTCCGTAATAGACTGATAGGTTCTCAACACGCAACAATTAGACAGCACCCCCCAGATATGCTGTAATAACATCCGGGTTGCTAACAACCTCCTCCGGTGATCCCTCAGCTATCTTGTTACCGAAGTTCAGGACAATTGCCCTGCTGCAGATATCCATCACGAACTTAATTAAGTGTTCGATTAAAATGACAGTTGTATCCTCTTCCTTTGCGATATCCAAAATCAGGCCTTTGAGCTCTTCTATTTCATCTGGTCTCAAACCTGCTGCAGGCTCATCTAGTAAAAGGAGTTCAGGCTCTAAAGCCAAGGCTCTTGCAATTTCTAGCCTCTTTTCCTCAGCTAGCGTTAAGTCTCTTCCCATCTTATATGGGTCACTAAATCCTACCCTCTTCAATAACTCTATTGCTTTTTCTCTAGCTAGATCTAAGCTCTTTAGCTTCCACGTTAGCGGTACAGCAACGCTATCAACAGCTCTCAAGTCTTTAATGTATATTGGCACCTGGAATGTCCTCGCAATGCCCATCTTAGCTCTCTTATTGGGTCTGATATTCGTAATATCTACGCCCTTGTAGATCAATCTTCCCGCTGTAGGCTTTAATATGCCAGATATTATGTTAATAAGGGTTGTTTTGCCAGCTCCATTTGGGCCTATGATGGCCAGGATCTCTCCCTTTCTAACCTTAAAACTTACATTATTTAAGGCAACGAGCTCCCCGAATTTCTTTGTTACATTTATAACATCAAGTATTATTCCGCTCTTTTGCAAGTCTTCGCTGCGGTATCCCTCAAATTGCATGTAAGCACCAGTACGGGTTTGGTTCGGTAACTAATAAACATTATCGGTGGGTGTACAGTACCTATATGTAAAAGAAATTTACATTTGTCAAGGACTTCACATCATATAAAGATTTTATTTTTACACACGGTGGAAGAGAAGGGGGATCCGGTTGGAGTTCTATGATATCTCCTTAGAGAAAAAGATTTTGGATGAGATATCTGCGGAGAGAGCTTTTGAGGACATCAAGGCCATATGTGAGATAGGAGAGAAGATAGCCGGCTCAGCTGAGGAGACTAAATTTGTAGAGTATATGTCGAAGAGATTGGATGAAATTGGGATAGAGTATGATGTGTACACTTTCAAGGGGTATGTGAGTACACCTATAGAAGCTAAGTTAAAGATATTATCCCCCGTAGAGAAGGAAATACCTTGCCAAGTATACGCCCAAAGTGCTTCTACACCTCCTGAGGGTATAGAGGGGGAGCTAGTATACGTAGGCTCGGGTGGGATCGATGATTATAAGGGCAAAGAAGTAGAGGGCAAGATAACCCTCGCTGAGCTATCATACTCCCCACCTAGGCCAGAGAAGGTGAGAATTGCTCAGGAGAAAGGAGCGATAGCTCAGATACAGATAAATTGGGGGCTTGCGGAGAGGAAGCTGCTACCTAGGGGTACTGTAAAATCTATATGGGGGAATCCTACACCAGATGACATTCCAAGAATAACGAAGATTCCCGCAGTCGGTATTACAAAGGCTGATGGGATGTTCCTAAAGGAACTAATTGAGAAGGAAGGTAAAGTGAAGGTATGGTTAATGACTAAAGCCTGGAGAGGCTTCAGAGACATACATGATATCGTGGCCTACGTGAAGGGTTCAAAGGAGCCGGAGAAGTTCATCATCGTGAACGGGCACTTTGATTGCTGGGGGCCTGGGGCGACGGATAATGCAGTAGGTAATGCCGCACTACTTGAGTTTGCAAGGGTGTTTATGAAGTATAAAGATCATCTGAGGAGAAGTATTCGACTGGCTTGGTGGTCCGGGCATGAGTCGGGCATAATGGATGGGTCGACATGGTACATAGATAACTTCTGGGATGATATCAATAAGAACTGCGTTGGCTGGCTGAACATAGACTCCATAGGAATGAAAGGGACCGACAAGTTCTGGGCAATGGCAACAGAAGGTGTCCATGATGTTGTAGCGAAGACCATAAGGGATGTAGATGGGACCGAACCTATTGAGGTTCACAGGCTAATCAAGGTAGGTGATGCTTCTGCCCTAGGTGTTGGTGTTCCTCATCTAATGACTTTCACCGCATTTCCAAGAGAAGAGGTAATTAAAGAGGTTGGTAGGTATACCCCAATATACCTTGGATGGTGGTATCACGGTCCGGAAGATTCCATCGATAAGATAGACTTAAGGGCTTACGAGAGAGGTCTGAAGGTATACGCTGCACTTTCATTAAGGTTTGCTAACTCCTTAATCTTACCCTACAAGTTCAGTGAAGCCACGGGAAAGATCGTTAATTATGTGAAGGAGATGAAAGAACTTTCAAAGGACGTTGTGGACCTAAGTAGGGTAGAGCATAACGCTAGAGTATTTGACGAGAAAGTTAGGAAATTCGAAGAGGAAGTGAGAGAAAAACTTGGCAAGACAGCAACCGAAGAGGAGCTAGAAGCTTATGCAAAGGAGATAAATGTCACCTTAATGAAGCTATCTAGATATATAATCCCGCTAATGTATACGTACGATGCGGGAAGATACGGCCAAGATCCCTACGGATTGACATATCTGGGCTATACGGTTCCCAATCTATCGATAATCAAGGACCTAGTTGAGGTCCCAAGAGATACGGACGAATTCTACATGTATCTTACTAAGACTGTTAGGAAGATAAATCTGGTTGCTGATTGGCTAGAAGAGGCTTCTAAACTAATCTAACTTTTTTGTAGGAGCGAATGATGAGTATGAAGACGGCCATGCTAGTCGATAATAGTTACCTTCCGATAAAGGAGATGAAGGGCTATGTCTAGCTTAGATGGCATATTCGAGCGAGTTCTAAAGAAAGTTGATGAAAATCGTGATCAGATAATCGAGCTGGTGAGGCAATTAGTCCAAATTCCCAGCGTTACCGGTCAAGAGAAGGATGCACAGGAGTTTGTTAAGGAGAAATTAGCTGAGATGGGATTAAAGGTGGAAACATTTGAACCCAACGTGGATGAACTGAGAGGCCATCCATCCTTCTTCGAGACGATTTCATACAAGAAATTCGGCTATAATAATAGACCAAATGTAATCGGAATATGGGAGGAAGGCGATGTCAGGAAGACCCTAATTCTCAATGGCCACATAGACGTAGTCCCGCCGGGACCTAAAGAGGAATGGAGGTACGATCCATGGGGAGGGGAGATCTCCAATGGAAAGATCTATGGAAGAGGATCTGGAGATATGAAGGCCGGGGTTGCAGCGATGATATATGCGGTGAAAGCGGTTCA
>JAGGTZ010000176.1 GCA_021158805.1 Thermoproteota archaeon
ATTCTCTACCAATAGGGTTGTCTAGGGCTTCTTCAAGTAGCTCGTCGATGTCTCTAGAAGGGGGAGGGGTCACCTGATATATACCCATTAACCTCTCATCAGGTACGGAGAATTCCCTTAACTCATCGCCGTAAAGTATTCTCACTAAAGCCACAGCACCACCCCTAACACAACAGATATGATTGCAGAGATTATAGCGGCTGGGATTATATACCTATAGGTTCCCTTAAAACTAGCTCTGTAATGCTCGATCGTCAGGATCAGGCAAAGGTGTACAGGCGATATCATAACACCCATGTATCCCCCTGTATACCCCAGAAGGAGGGCCAAGTTATTTATGGAGCTGCCTGTCCCGAGCACATTAATAAGGAGTGGGAATGCTGTCCCTGCATATACGAATTCGCCAGCGGTCGTTGCACCTATAACGAAGGGCAATATGAATGTAACTGGCATTATTGGAATTCCTCTTTCAGTCATGAAGTGAAGGAGGGCATCAGCAGACCTGCTATCGTAGACATACTGTCTGTACATCATTACTGCCACCACGATAACCAATATCTTGATCGAGAGAGCAAACTTGAGACCTTCCTTAATCTGTTCCTTAGATGGTCTCGTGTATAGCGTGACGATGAGCGCTGTTATAAGTAGAGCAAACTCAACAGGGAGTCTGACACCGAACACAAGTACAATAATTAGGATGAAGGGCCAGGAGGCTAAAGCAAGTTTCCACCTATTCACACACCTAATTTCGCACTTTCTTGCCCTTTTCCTAAGGAGGGGAATTGATATCAACAAACCAGCAAGGATAGTAGCTATGGCTGCTGGAAATGTGGCCTCTATAACCCTAACGATACTAGTATCTAGGATAACAGCGGTTAGGATCAAAGCTTGGTAGAGTGGCCAGACTGGGACCCAGATATGTCTAAACCAGTAATTCAGGAAGGAGGCGAAATTACTGCCCAGTTCTTGCTTATCTAGATAGTGCTCTTTTAGCATCATCGCCGATACTAAAGCCCCACCAGGCATTGGAATGAGCCCCACCAATGAAGGGATAAATAAGGAGGCGAAATTGCAGCTTAGGCTGGCGAAAAGCCTAGTCATCTTTTCTAAGATTCCTGAGACTTTCATCATATAAGAGAGGAATAGAGCTGAGATGAAGGCGATGAGAAGCCTTGCCGTTGAGTAAGTCAATATGCCTTCGAAGGTGGATTCAAATATCTTTACACCGAGAGCTAGCACTCCAAATACTATAGTGGCAGCCATAACGGCTATATGAACCTCAACCTTCTTTACGAGCATTCCTATGAGTATTATCACTGAAATGATGAAACTAACGACTGGATCTACCATTTCTCCCCTCTCGGGCAGCTCTCCATTAACTAAAAATTTTTCCAAAAAAGCATTACGGTGAGCTTCGCTACCACCTTTCAACATATGATCAATCGGGATACTTGGATGCTCTGGGCTGAAAGTAAAGGTACGAAAGTTCTGTTAAATAGTACTACCATGGACCTCCTCGCAAGATGGTACTATCCTCACCGAGGCTTTGGCTCCGGGTACTAGCTCCGCTAGTATGGCCTCCACATCATGCTCTAACTTATTTACTTCCTTCACAGAGAGGTTCGGATCTGCACCAACCCTGATCTCTAATCTAAGCTCATCTTCAGATCTTACAGAATTTACTTTAACCCATTTGACGTCTTTTAACTCCTTAACTCTTCTAATTACTTCCTCAGCCTCTATTCTCTCCCCTACATGGTCTATATGTACCATAACCTCCTCTAGCCCTAGTCTCCTCTTGAGAGAGGTTTCTATTTCTTCAGCTATCTTATGAGCTTCCTTGAGGTTCATCTCTTTGTCTACTATGACATGAAGGCTAAGTCTCTCTTTTCGATCTCCATAGAAGTCCGTAGAGTGTACACCTTTGACGCCATTCGTCTTAAGGACTATGTTTCTAACCATGGATTCCCTAGAGGGCCCAGATGGTGTTATCATTATCAAAACGTCCTTTGCTTTCAATTCTTCAGATAATCTCCTTTCGACCTTTCTAATAACCTCCTGGGACTGCTCTGCAGTCAGAGAGGGATCTATAGCGACTACAGCATCTATTAACAGGGACTTACCGATCCTCCTAGCCCTTACCTTCCGGATGGACTCTACCTCCTCACACTCGCTGATCAACGACTGGGCTTTTGATAGCAGGGAGGGATCTATCCTATCCAAAAGATCGGAAGCTGACCAGTATGCCACCCTAGCAGTTGAAGGTATTACCATGGTGGTCGCTATAATAGCAGAAAGAGGGTCAAGCCAAGGAATGATCTCGCTCGATACCATTAACACAAGTACTACGATCAGTGTGCGTCCGGCATCCCATCCGTAGTTAATGGCTTCTGATTGCATCATCCTGACTCCTTCTGATCCTCCTGTAAACCATAGAGCTAGAGATCTACCCACATTTATTATCGAGGTTAGGAGAAGAAGGAAAATGGCCTCATTCGTTACAATGGGGGGAGATGGCCTCCCGATCAACGATATAACGGCTTTGTATATTACATATCCCTCGACCTCTAGTAAGATGACAGAGGATAAGAGACCTAAGAGGCTGTCGAATTTCTCATGGCCATAGGGGTGATCAGCATCTGGGGGTCTACTTGATATTCTTATGCCAATCCAAGTGATACTCGAGGTTAGTACATCTCCAAGGGAGTCGATTACCTCAGCTAGGACTATTATGCTTCCTGTAATTAGTGCTGTAATTAACTTTATGGCGACTATTAGTAGTGATATCATGATCGACGATATTGCGACGATCTCTGACTTTCTCATGGGCCTTCCTGCCCCTGAACAACTATATCGTCATACCCTTAAAGCCCTCTAGTCATGGGGGTCTTCACCCTCCAGTATACCGAGGACCTTCCCTATAGCTTTAGATATCTCCTTTGAGGGAGCTTTATATTGCTCAGGATCGCTTTCCTCGTCCCATACTAGTCCAGGACAGGATATAGAGACAAGCAGGAATTCATCTGAGACTATGAAGGGATATCTTCTGCAAGTATTTGGCCTCCTATCATAAATCCTACACTTGTTTTCAGGGTCTAAGAAGAAGCAGGAACCATCTTCCTTTAGCCTCATCTTATAAAGAGCGCCAGTAAAATACCTCTCAAGTTCTGTAGTGGGCTCGTAGAAATCCTTGAGATCCGAAAGTCTCTTCAAATCTTCCTCATAGAGAGGGATAACCCTGTCTCTGCAGCACTCCCCACACATAATACAAGAGAAGCCGGGGAGCCTCTCAACTCTTATATAGTCTGAGATCACGAACCCCTGTCTTGCTCTAGGTGCGGACATTATTGGTTATCGTTGTATGGAGTAAGATGCCTAAATAAACGTTAGGTTTGCCTAATTATACCTTAATAACGGTAAGTAGGCTCCACTAGCGAAATTCTTGAATTAGGCAACTCTACATAGCTAACTCAGTACTTGAAGCCAATACGAGATGGCAACGAGCGACAATTACTTCTGTGAATAATAATGTAGAGTATGTTAGCCCTACTACTAGGCTCAAACAAAGGCTGTATTGCTGTTAGACGGTAAAGCTGGACCTACTTGAACTCTAAAAGAGATACAGGAAAGAGATCTTATCGATCTCTCCGGGTAATCATCACAATAACCTCTTAGTGAGTACTTTCAGAGTGTTGAAGTTGAGATCCACATGTATCAGGGCTGAGCCTGCCATTATGAAACCTATTATTGTGTGCCAATATTTCCAGTCAGCCTTAGTCATGAATAAGAGCACAGCTTCAGAGCTACCCTTCCCCGCAGGCGCTATATAGAGCACTATACCACTTAGGAGTAGGAAAATTCCCATGATGAGCTGAGAAATACTAACTATGGATCTTATCTTCAATTTAATCTCCTTAAAGCTCATATTCTCACCTCCCATCCAAGGATCTACCGTCTCTATATAGTCTGATCAATTATATTAGCGGTATGGACGAATTGTCCGCTCTAAAACCCCCTCTAAAACTATAGCGAACTAATACTAAGGGTTAATAGAAATCACTGCATAGGACTGTGATGGTCCCTCCTCCCATAAGACATTCACCCAGATCTACTCCCATAGATAAGGAAAGCGCCCTTAGGGCCATAGATACAGTTAAAGAGGCAGTTCCTTTCCTGTCGCTTGGTCCTGCTCTAATAGCTAGAGGACCAGGGGGAGAGCTACGCCTTCGATAGGATCCACTTCGATCCAGTGGCGATGGAACCTTCTCCCAAGGGTCGTCCCATAAGGGCATTTAAGGAGTCAATAAGCCGAGAAGAGGTAGCTAATGTAATGGACAGCATTGTCAGAGAACTCAAAGTCCTAGAGAGGGCGGAATATAGGGAGCCAGAGAGAGCATGGATTGTCCCCTTAGCCTAGGGCCCCTACATAGTAGCACACGTTAGGGTCTCCTCTGAGGGCAACGAAATAATACCCGACTATGGCTTGACAGAGGAGGTAAGGAGGTACGTCCTTTAGGCTAATTTACGCCCTATATTCTTTTCTGTTTCTGAAGGAGGAAAAGATTCTTTTAGTACTAGTTACCTTATATGCGATACTCTTCCTAGCCGACATAGGGTTCCCTCTCAGATCGCCTAGCTATATTAATGTAGAGGCTATCCCGCTCATTATCTCGTTTATGCTGATTTCAAAACTATTAGAGTTTTCAGGGGCCTTCTCTAGGATCTCAGGAAGGATAATTTCCCTATCAGGATGGAAGATGCTTCTCCTCTTACTTATGGTCTCCGAACTGGCTGCAGCTATACTCATGAACGACACAGCCCTATTCTTCGTAATCCCACTCATTGTAACTCTCAGTAGAGTGGCTAAGACAGACTTCTCAGATCTAGCCATAATACTAACGGTAGCCGTCAACATAGGATCGGCACTTACTCCAATCAGTAATCCACAGAATATCATAATCTGGAACCACTTCCACCTCTCCTTCACCGAGTTCATTACAGCAATGTTCCCATTCTTTCTCTTATCTACAGGGTTCCTCTTAATCACTACATATGTCTACTTAGGGAAATCCTTACACATAAATAGGGTAAAGATGCCTCCAATAGCTTTAGACTATAAGCTAATGCTTACTTCCATCTTACTTCTTATCGTTAACGTAATGCTTGCTCAATACGGTGCTGAAGTATTGGGAGTTGTCCTAACGGTCTTGGCAGCCCTCCTTATGAGGAGAAAACTTCTACTTAAGTTGGACTATCCGCTAATCCTAATTTTCTGCCTTATCTTCATGGATTTCTCTGAGATATCCCATCTCATAAACTATTATGGCATTCTCCCTACAATGAGGGCAGGGTGTACTGTCATCCTGATTTCC
This sequence comes from Thermoproteota archaeon, assembly GCA_021158805.1. GTDB lineage: Archaea > Korarchaeota > Korarchaeia > Korarchaeales > Korarchaeaceae > Korarchaeum. Next base: position 5,373 of record JAGGTZ010000176.1, read on the forward strand.
TCTCTACTAAGCTAGTAATGAGTAATGTACCAACTACCATAACCCTGTTAGCGCATACTAGTAATTGGAAAGCATTAGCTGTCGAGGTGAATTTAGGTGGATCTGGCCTCGTGGGGGATCTATGGCCAATCTTATCACACTCAGACTAGCTAAGGTGAACCTTAGGAAGTTCCATTGATATTCCATACCATTCTTCATTGTTTCCTTGGCTGTATTCTATTCCCTCAGCCAGCTCGGAATATACCCTTAAATCAGGACTGCCCAGGGTGCAGGGGTATCTGCCCTTCCTGTACCTGTTTTTGTATCCGAGATCATTGCTTCCTTTGTATGCTTTCTCCTCCTTGGGGTACCAAAACGGGAAAGTGGCTATTATGAATGCGAGGATAAGTACCATAATGAATTTGACGATCTCCCAGTATTCTCTCCTTCTCATCTCACCACCCTTATAAGTGCCCGCTCTAATATGAAATTCAATATGGACAAATGGTCCATTGAGTACTGAGAGATGATCGCAATGGAAGCAATCCCTCCATCTCTCGCAGTGGTAATAATACCGCTAAATATCATTGCAGCAGTACTATCCCTCTACC
>JAGGTZ010000039.1 GCA_021158805.1 Thermoproteota archaeon
GGAAAAACGGAAGTAGAACCCTCAGAAGTAGATCTAACTACTCATATAGGAGAGATCTCGCTATCTGTCCCAATACTATCTTCTCCCATGGATACCGTGACTGAGGCAGAGATGGCAATTGCAGTAGCGAGGATGGGTGGTTTAGGAGTTATCCATAGGAACTGCTCGGTAGAGGAGCAGGTAAATATGGCTAAGGCTGTAAAGAGGGCAGAATCGTTCATTATAAGGGAAGTGGTTACTGTATCTCCCGAGGATACTGTTGATAAGGCCCAACAGATAATGAAGGAAATGAAGATCTCAGGCCTACCTGTAGTTGAGGGTAGTAGGCTAGTAGGTATAATCACTAGAAGGGACGTATATTTCGCCGAAGATGGAAACTTGAGGGTAAAGGATGTCATGACTAAAGATGTAATAACCGTGAGCCCGAGCATATCGCCAGATGAGGCTAGAAAAATAATGTCCACATATAAGATAGAGAAGCTTCCTGTGGTCGATGATTCGGGATCTCTGGTCGGGTTAATCACAGCAAAAGATGTATTTTACAGGGAATCTCATCCCTTTGCCACTAGAGATGAGGAAGGGCGGCTTAGGGTGGCTGCAGCAATCTCTCCATTCGATCTCGAGAGAGCTAAAGCGCTTGAGCCATATATTGACCTCTTGGTGACGGATGTAGCTCATTTTCATAATGAGAACGCTATTACGGCAGCTAAGAGAGTGATAAGAGAGGTGAACGTTCCCCTAGTGGTCGGAAACATAGGTACCTATGAAGCCGCCGAGGAACTAATAACTAGGCTGGAAATAGTGGGATTGAGGGTGGGAATAGCCAGCGGTAGTATTTGTACTACTGGAGAGGTAACTGGTGTTGCCGCCCCCACCTTATATGCTGTAGCCAAGGTCTCGACGGCCGTAAATAAGTACGGGTCTAAGGTCGCTATTATCGCTGATGGAGGTATAAGGGGTCCTGCAGAAGCTGCAAAAGCTTTTGCAGCTGGTGCAGATGCTGTAATGTTGGGCTTTGCATTAGCTGGTACTAAGGAGTCACCTGGATCCCCGTTGATAGTTGGAGGTAAAATGTACAAGGTATACAGGGGAATGGGCAGCCCGTCAGCTAGATCGAAACGTTTTGCCCTTGATAGGTATAGTAGGCCATCAAAGGACATAGCTGAGGGTATAGAGGGTCTCGTACCATATAGGGGAGATGTAGCTACCGTAATAGATAAGTTCGTAGCCGGCCTTAAGGCAGCCCTCGGCTACGTGGGAGCCTCTAATATAGAGGAAATGAAGAGGAAGGCTAAGCTAGCTGTCTTATCTCCAATAGGAACTAGAGAGATATCACCTCATGATGTTAAGCCTATGGAGAAGCTTTCCCCATAGGCTTAAGTGCCTTTTACTTCCAATTAGAAATGTTTATAAGGGCGGTACATGTCACGGTGCCGCTGAGCTGAGAGGTATGCAGGGGCTGGCTGACATAATATATACGCTGGAATACCTGTGGAGGCAAATCCAGACCACAGTACCTAAGCTAGTATCTGCAGCCATCATACTACTAGTGGGCTATGTAGTAGGTAGATTGGTAGGTATAGTGCTAACCGGTCTACTGAAGAAATTCCTAGGGCTGGATAAATGGGTCAAGAAGAAAGGTCTCCTAGAGGAAATCTATGGAATAAGCCCCTCAGGCCTATTGGCAGGTCTAGTGAAATGGTACATCTACTTACTGTTCATAGGCGTGGCCGCCGAGAACATTGGTTCTGGAATACTCACAGATTCGGCCAAGGCGCTAGTCGAGTACTCACCGAAGCTTTTAGCTGCCGTTTTCTTAGTATTTATAGGCCTAGTCGTTGGGTCGATAATGAAGAAGCAGGTTATCGGATCGACATTAGTTGGTAAAGAAGCTATAGGATCCTCACTAAAGTTCGGCAGTGTCATGCTGTTTGGGATAGTAGCTTTATCCACTATGGGAATAGATGTAAATCTGCTCGTGCAGACTATCATAGTAGCTGTAGCTGCAATAATGATATCTGCAGGAGTAGCAATAGGTGTAGCTACTGGCCTCGTATTGAAGGACGAGTTCAGACCATACATAAGAGCTATTTTAAAAGAGCTCCTGAGAAAGGAAGATGAGAAAGGGAATGGAGAGGTGGAAGGCGGCCTCTATCCCTCATAGATTCTTAGCCTCGATAATATATCAGTTAGTACCGCTAGCCGTCTTGGAATACGGAGGGGGAGCGGAAGACCTCTCTCTTTCCTTTTTCTTAATGTACATCGGATTAATGATGGGAAATATAACCTGGACAAGGGCCCTAGCGCCAAAGGATCGACACTCGGCTGGAATTGCCCTAGGCCACCTTTCCCTGATCCTTCCATCGTTAACCATTCTGGCTAGAGATGTCAGTGCAGCACTCCTTAGTTCCTTCTTAATATCCTTCCTATCCCCAATTTCATATTTTGCTGGTTTATTCTATGCATATGATGAGCTTAAGGATCCTTCGAAGGCATCTGCAGGCTATGAATCCATCTCAGGATGGTCTTGGTTCATAGGCTTAGTATTTGGAGGGATTTCCCTAAGTATTCTTACTATAGATCAGCTAGCTATGGCAGCGATTTTCTTAGATATAGCGGCTTTTCCAGTCTTAACAGCAGTACTTAGTATCCCTGTTAGAAGTGTACTAAAGAGGGCTTATGAGGAAGAGATTGGGATCTTACCCATAATAGAGGAGGGCCTTAATGCTATTTCTAAGGCAGAGGAGGAGGCGCTGGAGTGGACTATGGCCATGGTCCACAGGGTTACTAGAGGTACGCTGTTCCAGAAACCCGCTTATATATCGATAGGTAAACCCCACCTCCACGTTCCCTTTAACATGAAGGTCTTCCTTGGGTTCATAGGCCTAGGCCTAGCCTATCCGCAGTTAGTTGGATTAGAGAAGTCAATGGGATTGACAAATTCTCACATCTACATGTTGTCTGCCTTAAGCTCTTTCATATCCGGCCTATTTTACAGTAGAGCCGGAAGGGGAGATGAGGTAAGAAACTTAGACATCTCATTTATAGTAAGAGGGATTCTTCTGCTAAGCGTTCCTGCTTTAACAATTGGATTGGTAGCTCCGTTGGAATATTTCGTGGTGTTCATGGTTCTTGATGGTATGACCTGGTCCTATATACTCGTATCGATATCAAGGAGAGGGCTAAACGAATCATTAGAGTACCTTGGAGCCATTAATTTCGTAAGGTCCCTTGGATGGTCCATAGGGGCTTTGGTAGGGGGCTTTATAGTTGAGCTGATTGGATTAGAGCTTTTATATTCAATATCATCAGCGATAGTACTGCTAGGAGCCCTAATAGGAGTGAAAGAGACTAGAGCAGGGCGTATAGGAGGACTAGTCCCTCCGGATTAATTAAAATTCCCTCTCTACTAGGAAATTAGCAAGTTCCCTCAATTTTTCCTTGTACTCATTGTCTGGAAGTATGTCCTCTATCTCACGCCATGATTTCCTCACTATCTCCCTAGCAAACTCTTTCGCATATTCAACTGACCCATACTTCTTTAATATGGAAATAGCTTCCTCTATTAGCGCCCTGTCTCTAGTATGCATGGCAAGTATTTCCTTTAGCCTTCTCTTATCATCCTCGCTTGCTTTAGATAAGGTATGTATTACTATTAGTGTAACCTTCCCTTCAGTAATATCTTCACCGTAGTCCTTCCCTAGCTTCTCGGCATCGGTCACATTAATAATATCGTCTTGTATTTGGAAGGCCACTCCGATAGATTCGGCGAACTTTCCAAGCTTTTTCTCACTCTCTTCGTCGAGGCCCGCGATTATGGCAGCATACCTAGCAGCCAACCTTGGGAGGACGCCTGTCTTGTTAGCACACATTTGTAGATACTGATCAGCAGTTATCTCCTCAGGGTCTTTCACCCCCCTATGCCAACCTATATCAGTGGCCTGGCCTAGGTGTATCCTTATCATATCCTCCAAATATGCGTTAACTAGCCTCCTGTAGGTCTTATCATCTATGTCCATTCCCATTAGTATCCTTAAGGGCATGAAGTACATGGCAGAGGATAGGTTAACAGCAACATCCAAACCATATTTTATATGTATTGCTTTATCTCCCCTCCTCATTTCAGCGCTATCTTCTATGTCATCAGCGACCAGTGATCCATTGTGCAAGAGTTCTATTATTACGCTTAACTCCTTATACTTCTCTACATCAACACCTAAGTTCTTAGCAAGTATTAGGAAGAGCCAGGGTCTCCATCTCTTCCCTCCTCTTAGTAGGAGATCCCACATTGGGTCAAAAAGAACCTTCTGCAAGACGTAAGAGTCGTAGGAGTTAGACGCTTCTCCTGCTAGCCATCCTAGGTAGGAGAGGTCTATCTCCTTAGGAAATTTCCTCTCTATGATACTGTCGATAAACTTCCTGTTTTCTTTGAGCTCCTTCTCTATGTTCAACCTATTCACCGACCCCAGGTACCAAATCCCTTGGATAAATATATATCGACCTAAAGGAGAGTGGATCTTTGTAAGTTTTATGCGGGGTTCGCGTAGAGGCAGTTAGGATACTTTTTATTCCTATCACTGCTAAGTGAGACGAAATGAGGGAAGTTGGGTTCGCAGTAGGAAGAACTTCAACTAAATGGATCACAGTTAGGTTGGAGGACGAAGTACTCCTCAACGATCTAGTAAAGGTTGGAGATAAACTGTTAGGTGTCGTCAGGAGCGTATCTTATGCTAACCCAACCATGTCCCCCTATTCTCCATTCACTCCGACTAATATAGAGTCTGTCAGGGCTTATGAGTATTTAAACGCGAATATTGAACTTTATGGGACAGTAGAAGGGGGGAAATTCGATCCCAGAGTATTGACGGCCATACCTACCGGAACCCCTGTATATTTGATAGAGGAGGGAGATCTTGAGGGGCTTTCCTTCATAGAGAATCCAATATTTATAGGAGAGCATCCGACTTCAAAGTGGCCCTTACCCCTTGATCCAAGGGCTATAGACTATCATCTGGCTGTAGTTGGGTCTACGGGTTCTGGAAAGTCGCACTTAGTTAGATTGCTAGTGAAGGAGTTAGTAAGAGTCGGCAGGAAGGTAGTTATATTCGATCATACAGGCGCTGACTATGCTCCATATTTCAGAGATCATGTTATCCCCGATAGTAATGTGTTCCCAGACCTACTTTCCTTAGCTGAGGTATTAGCGAATAAAGTGCTAGGAAAGGAATATCTTGATGATATTGAGGTGGCATTGTACGCATACCTTTTCAGCAATGGAGAGTACGAAACGGCCCGAATGTTCATGGAATCGTTAGGATTTGGCAATCGAGACCCAGACATGGGTCCCATACTAGAACTTATGAGGATAAGCCCAAAAGACGTAAAATGGGACGATAAATCCTTTGCTTCCATATTAAGGATGGTAATGGGTTATTTAAAGAGGAAGGAGCATACTATAGCGAAATCCCTTTTCAGGCTGGTTAGATCTGGTATCTCTATGAAATCTTTCAATGGGAGGGAGTATGATATAGAGAAATTAGTGGACCATATAATAGACAGCGAACTAACAGTTCTGGACATAAGTTCTGAAACGCTGCCCATAAGATACGGTATAATGAGAGGCGTTATCAGTGGAATAATGGAGAGAGCGGAGAGCAAGGGAAAGAGGATGGACATTACCATAGTCGTAGACGAGGCCCAGGTTTATGCTAGGGGCCAACCTCCAACTGAATCTCTCTCTGATGTAGCTAGGAGGGGCAGAAAATGGGGTATAGGACTTATATTAGCTAGTCAAAGGTGGGTTTCGGACTTAGATATGAACATAAGGGCTAACATAAACAGCGTCTTATTCAGTTCCCTACAGTCCTCCAGTGATATTGATGACATAGGAAAAGTCGTAAATATAGGAAATATAGACGTAGGGGTTCTGGGAACTGGAGATTTCTACATTACCGGTCTTCTTTCACCATTTAGAAGGCCAATCCTTATCCACACATTTGGTGATCTGGATGAGTGAGGAAGAATGGGAAGAGGTCCTAGATCCTGATGTGTATAGTATAGCACTGGATAAAGCTGTAGGAATTGTAAATGCTATGAAGAAAGCTTGGGAGTATGTACAGCCAGTCTATGAGAAGTTAGAAGATAAAATAAGGAGCGAGGTACGTATACTGAGGGAACCATCCAACAGTTATAATGTTATAGCTGTCGATTCCACATTCACACCTACTATCTCCCTGAGAGGTATAAGGACTGGATTCATTCTACTGGCTGCTGTGACTTATCCCAAACCTGAGAGACCTCTATTCAGATTGAAGACATTTAAAGATAAGTTCGACGAGGAAGAGGAGCCCAGCTCGCTTCCATCTGCGGTGGCAAAGAAGGCCGAAATTTTAGTAATGAGGGACCTCCTGAGGAAGAGGGAAGATTTCGATGTACTAGTTAGGGATGGGGATTTTCCCCCTGCCAATGCTCTCTTCTCTTCAAAAATTTGGGCCGGACTTGCAGAATTAGCCCATGAGGTAATGAAGATGGCTAAAGAGAAGAATAAGGGGCTAGTTGGCCTCGTTAAAAGGATAAGCACCTCTATGATAGCTTACAAGTTCTTAGGAGACGAGCTCATACGAATAATTGAGGAGGCTCCCAGAAAGGCTTATAAGTCCGTTGTTTCCGATCTGCTATCAGATCCTGTATTAGGATGGCTCATGCTGGACGCGGGAGAGTATATCGAGATTGGAAGGTATGGTGACGAGTTCGGGGATTTGAAATTCGCTGTTTCCTACTTCTCCACAATGGTCAAGAGAAAGGAGTCCTACATTAAGAGAATGACCACCCTCTTAGATTATTATGAGCTTTTTAACGATGTCAAAATAGCATTTTATAGACCACCGTTCAGCGGTGGCCCTGTTATCAAGCTAACTGGATTTAATATTGACTTAGAGGATTTCGCATCTTTTTCCGCCAAGGCAACGAGGGGGCCTACCTATCCTGACTTCATAAACTTAGCAGACACCGCTTGCATAGAGCATGCTAGAGTTGTGAAGCCAGAGATGATAATGCTAGATGCATTAAGGGTTGCATCTGCCAAAGAGGGATTAGATGAGTTGCGCTTTAGAGGAAGGAGAGCGGACCTAGTTGCCCTGCAAAATGTGCAGAAAATATACTTGTTTTTCAAGTCAGTGAGAGGAGAATCAGCTCGGTAAAGGGAGTGAAAACCAGGAAAAGGATGGAAGCCGCGCTATTTAGATTATTGCACTCCCTTGATAGAGCTCATCAAAAGAAGGATATCATAGATGATATAGTTGGGATATCAAAAACTACACAACTACTTCTTTCTAAAATCGGAGATTGCCTCCGAAATAGCCTCTTCATAGATAAGTCTGACTCTTTCCGCATTCTTCGTTCTTATGAACCCCATTAGAGCAGCCTTGATTGCCTCTGATCTACTCCTAAACATGCCCTCCGAAACAAGGGCATCGATGGCATCGATGAGTTCCTTGTCTACATTTAGAGACACTTGCTGGCTCATCGTCTCACCTTACCATTACCAAAGATCTCCTCTATAAAACGTTTATTGTCATAATAGAAAACGACATCCAACGAAAAGTGTGTCTTACACCCATAGCTTGGTCCCATGAACCAAGAAGGTATTATAAAAGTTGCCCCCAGCGAGCGGGGGGACATCTTGTAGTTGACTAACTTACTGTTATAAATTGAGATAGGCATATGGTGTCCACCACTTGATAATAGATTAGGACGTAACCCTCATGATAAAGCCTTTATTAGTTAGCTATCTGTTAACATACGGGATAGATATGGTATTAGAAGCTTTCATAGCAATTAGCGTTAGGCCCTCTAACACCGCTGAGCTGAAGAAGGTATTACCTACTAATGAGAAGGTTAAAGAGGTCTTTTATGTAACTGGTGAATTCGACTTCTTGCTAAGAGCAGAGGCTGCAAATACATTTGAGCTAGCTAGGATAATCGAAGATCTCAGGAGTCAAGAAGGTGTTGAGAATACCGTAACATTCATAGTCCTAGAGAAACTCAAATGAAAGTCTATGTCCTAAGGCTCAGACAGGACGATCCTAAGAAGGCCACTGGCTCAAAGCTCCTGCGGCTAGGTCTGGCTGAGAGATATAGGCCCGGTCTTCGAGGAATATTGGTGTTAAATCCTCTCTCGCACAAGTACGTCTCTCCTGAAGATACTAGGCGCACTAAAGGGATGGTTGCTGTAGATGCCTCTTGGAAGAGGATAAAAGAGGTAAGGTGGCCCAGTGGTCTGTGGAGAAGACTCCCATTTCTTGTAGCTGCAAATCCCATAAACTATGGCATTCCAGAATATCTTTCAACAGTTGAAGCCCTAGCAGCATCTCTCTACATTCTCGGACATAAAGAGTTAGCTACTAGGATATTAGACCCATTTAAGTGGGGTCCTGAATTCCTTTACCTAAATGAGAGTAGACTAGAGGCCTATTCTAAGGCAAAGGATGAGGGAGAAATTAGAGAGTTAAGTGAGATGTTTAGAAGAGATTTATCGAGGTAGGAGATACCCAAAAAAGGAAATCGTGGTGCTAGGTCTTATATACTCGAGCTTTTGCTCCGTTATCACCGTTATCCTCCGGAGATTAACGATATGATCTCTCTATACCTCTTCTCTGCCGCCTCTCTCCATAAAGAGGCGATCTTTGACGAGAAATTTGGATCATCTCTCACTTTCAAGTTTATCGATGCAGCAAACTCCTCAGTGAATATGTACGTGGTTCCATTCTGTTTCCAGCTTAATGGTCCCCCTAACTTCCGAGATATCTCCTCGAACTCCCGTTTATTGAGCTTTCCATCGAGATAAGCCTTAGTCAGGAGGCACCAGGCTTTTACCAGCGAATCGTGTGGATCGCAGAATACTGAGTCAAAGTATAATGCTACCGCGAAATACGTCCTCCTAGCTCTTTCTTCATCGAATCTTATGCCTACGTTCTCCATGACCTTTCTATACGCTTCTCTTAAATCTTTCCTTGATTTTCCTATGTCTGTATCGAAGACATCAGGTCTGACCGGTAACCTATTTACCCTTCTATCCAAAAGAAGAGACTGTCCCTCTTGCGATAAGACCCAAGTTATGAAGGCCAAGGCTTCCTCCTTATGTTTTGACGTCTTAAGCAGTGATATTGGATCCCCACCTATTATAGTTTCATTGTAGGGTATTATGTACTCCGTTCCTGGAACCTCAACCTGAGCTGTATAACCGTAGAAATCTATTCCAATAGCTATCGGAACCTCTCCTGATTCAAGCGCGGTTAATGCTTCCACCGACCCACCGTAAGGTCTTCCATTAGCAGCCAATCTCGCTAGAATAGCCCAGCCCTCATCCCAGCCGAACTTCTGGAGTATTATCTGATATATCCTGGTATGTGAGCCTGACTGCGTCGATCTAGAGTACGCAACAGCAGGCTTTGGCAATATTTTAGATAACTCCAGCGAAGCTAGGTCCTCCCACTTCTTAGGGGTAGGTAAATCATACTTTTCTAGTATCGGATGGTTCACTATAATAC
>JAGGTZ010000031.1 GCA_021158805.1 Thermoproteota archaeon
GTGATGCTTTCGACCTCTTCAAATCCCTCTACTTTAACTACCAAACTACAGTTTGCTGGTAACTCGCCCACTGCTTCGAGATCAGCTTCCTCTGCAGCCTGTAGCATCAAAAGGTACTCCTTATCTCTCTCTAATTCCTTTAATGATCTCAGAGGGAGGAGATATCCATCGATTCTATCTAACCTAATAGGCGTCTCTAAACTTGCATAGATCTTAGAAGCGGTAAGTAAGCCAATCCTACCCAATTCTGGAGGTTTAATTTCAATAGTCTCTTTCTCCATAGTTTCAACAGCAGCTGGTTTTATCACGGGCTTCCTATCTCTCCTCAAGAACTCTAAGACCCTTCTCTCTAAAGTCTTCACAGGAGGCCTTTCTGGCTCCTTATAAGCTTGTATGACGAATATCTCATTAGTGCCTTCTTGGACTATCCACTCAACTACTGTAGGTGTACCAAATATCAATGAAAGTTCGTGGGAGATCTCAGCTATCCTTCTAACCTCTTCTTTTGTTAGAGAAGGCTCCATCCAGAGATGATGGGGGACCTCCTCTTCCCTTACTCCTTGGCTGCTTGGCACAATCCTAGTTTTCTTCTCGCTTAACTCGCTTTCAATATTCTCCATAGTCTCTACATTCACTCTAAATCTATCTTTTGGAGAGTCTTCTCTAAATGTACCCCATGAAGACTCTATCAGTATTTCGTTCTTCCGTCTGGCCGGACAGTATATTGCAACTCCTGAGGATCTAGGGAAAATGGCTTTCTGTATCATTATGGCTAGCTCTAGATCCTCAGGATACACTCCCAAATCAAGTAACCTAGCTAGCGTCCTCAAAGAGAAGGTACCCTGTATAACATTCTGTATGGACCTACTTACTCCTCTTTTAGTTGGTTCGTCATACCAAACAGATGTCCTACCCTTGAGATCTCCATCAGCGAGACCAGCAGCATAAGGTGAAGGTCTAGATACAATAACATTCTCAACCTTACCTGTAATGAATTCCATAATGTCAGAAACTAACTCGTCTGGTATCCTTAACGAAGATATCTCTGATCTTAAAGTCTTCATCTCTCTTTCTAACTCCTCTAAATCCTCGGACTCCTGTATCCGCCTGGCTAATCTAAAGATCTTATGCCTGATGCCTTTAGTAGAAAGAAGCTCTCCGATTTCATAGCTCGGGATTACTACTGTGAAGGGAACTCCCACCTCAGACAAGAATATCTTAGATAGATTCCAAGCCTTGAACCCCACATCACTCTCTGAGTGTTTGGGCACATCCTCTAATCTTATAATACTCATTTAATCACCTCCAATGAAATTGGATCGCCTATATCAGCTTCAAAATAATTTGCAGCACTTCCTCTTGCTAGAGATATCTCGAGGAGACCTGTGCTACCCTTTAACATAAGTACGCCTTTTCCACTATAGTTTTTCGCCATGTATCCTTGGGCGATCACATTTTTTACTTTAATTCTAGCTCTCTCAGCTCTTAAAGCGTCCCACTTAATGTTAGTGACTATATTACCAAACCTATCCACATTCATCACTTCTCCTCTCAGGTATCCCTCTTTAATATCAACTTTCCAGAGGTCAATAATTTCGATCGATCTCTTAGGAAATCCTAGCTCATCAAGGGATTTTCCACAAGCTATGTAAGCAGCAATAGGGGCAAACACATCCCTACCATCGAAAGTACCAGTTCTCCTCTTGTAAAGCCCTGTAGATATCAGGTCTATCTTATAGACCTCATAGTCACCCAGCTCCTCTATTGCGGGCCAGAATAGACCGTTATCAGGGCCAACAAAAGTGAAAGAGTTAGCTCTAATGATTATAGGGTCTCTCGCAGTACCCACCCCTGGATCAACTACGCCTAATACAATGGAACCCTCCTCAATCCACTTAATTGCTTGCCAAAGCAGAAAAGCACCATGCTTAACGTTAAATTTCCTAACACCGTTAGAGATAGTTAGTATGTTTGCACTAGGGCATATCGACCTAATAACCCCCTTCATCGCACCTACATAGTAATCATCATTACCAAAATCGGTAAGCAGGTATATGGAGGTCATCAGGAACTTTATCGAATATCCTTTTTAATTATGTCGCGAGATGAAGAAGCGAGATGGAGATTAAGGGGATAGTATTCGCTCTCTTAGGTATCTTGATGCTAATAATCTCACTGGTAATGTTGGTAGTCGATCAGGAGACGTTCTTAGTGATACTGAGGATCTTAGTCTTCTTAGCCCTTCTAACAATCTCTCTTATAATTCTCATAATTTCTTATAAGCTTCTGACCCTCAAACCACCTCCACCGGCTGCCTAATTACTTCAGAACGACTTTATAGAGGGTATTATATATCGGGCCACTGGGTGTTAACGTACTTTTCTTAAGCCTGACCTCTCTGACCTCTATAACACCAACATCAACATCAGATATCTTCTTTAAGATATCTGGAAGGTCTCCACTATGCCCCTTCACTCTAGCGACTGTCAAATGAGGTTCAAACGATTTCGTTTCCTTCTTAAAACCTAGCTTGGATAGAGCTCTGTCTAACTCCTTAGCCATCTCTATAAATATTTCTCTGCCCTCAGCGACACCAATCCACACTACATTAGGTCTGCTAATCCTTGGAAAGGCTCCAACACCATATAGGTGCATGGAGAACGGATTAAAATTCTCTAGAACGTCGTTCATGGTGGACTTGACCAGCTCAAGCCTCTCCTCCTCTACCTCTCCTAGGAACTTCAATGTAAAGTGGAGGTTCTCTGTTTCTACTCTTTTCAATCTAGCCTTGGAAGCGACTAGGGTTTCTTGGATCTCTGAAATCTTGCTTACAATACCAGCATCCTCTACATCTATTGCTATGAAGCTTCTAATCCGCATTTGCTACCTCCTCTCTGGAGGCACACCCTCATTTGGTATCATACAGAGAAACAATACCTCCTCATAGGCATCATACTCGTGTGGTATATCAGGAGGAACGTATATAGCATCTCCTTCAGCAATCTCAAATGTTTGGGTTCCTATCCTTATTCTACCCTTCCCTTTCAATACGAAAATCTCATGTTCCCAAGGATGGCTATGTTCAGGGATATGACCACCTGCCTCAACCCTGAATAACCTCATTGAGAAGTTCGGAACGTTATCCTTGGGGGAGAATATCCATTTAATATGGGTTGACTTGGCCTGAGGTACTGGTTCAAATGGGATATCTTCTACCCTCTTAACTAAGGGAATGGACTGGGTCATGTGTCTTAGTAATGGCCTAAAAGGTATAAAGAATATGGGGCTCAGCTATAACACTGGGAAAATCACTATTCATAGATCACCTCCAACATCATCGCCCCATTATGAGGACCATCATACCGATATTAATTCAACTTTTAGCCTCTCTCCTATTAATGACAACAACCTATCCTTGTCTGAGGGCATTATCAGTGCTCCAGCAGCATTTCTATGACCGCCACCTCCGAGGACCTTGGCAATATCAAGAGCCGAAATTGGAGAGTCATCCCTGCTTCTAAGTGATACTCTCAAACCTCCATCGGAGCCCGTGGTGATCGTTCCGAAGAACATATATCTCCTAGCTGGGAGCTGTATCACTGGAACGAGATAGGAGGGAAGGCTTTTTATCTCTACTAATAGAGCCTCACCACCCTCTACATTCAGTAGCTCACTTAGTTGCTCACCATACTCTCTCTCTATCCCTTGGACTTCTCTCTTCACAGATGGAACATCTACGAGGTCTCTCTCGGTAACTGGTCTCCTAAGGAGGAGGTCCTTTGAGATACCTAAGAGATTGGATCTACTAAACTTAAAGAGCTTCCTCACAGCTGCGGTAAACAAGGCAGATTCGTAGTTCATATCGCCTGTATCTAGTTTATCTACGAGACCTACAGTTTGCTCATATTCCCTCACAGAGGGTTCTTCTTCTACTATTAAATCATAGAGCAATCGGGCAGTGGAGGGATATTCCGGCTTAACCACCGATATTCTAGCCCTACTAGCTAGGGAGAGATTCGACTCATGGTGGTCTATCAATATACTGGCCCCTCCAAGGGGTGGTGGGAGATCAAGTACCAAATCATAGAACTTTTGGGAATACTTAATCTCGTAAGGCGCACTGAAGGAAACACTACAACCCTCAGGCTGGACTAGAAGCACAAGGGATGCTGAGAATATACCATCGAGATCTTCTCCGTGACTGACCACAGATATGTTGCCCTTTGTAATGAGCTCGAGCATGTCACCAGCGCTCCCCGATTTCTGCTCGCATAATGACTTTAAAATATTGACCTTACATGAGGTGAGGGATGGGTCTTAGAGTCCTAGTAGCAGGGACCTTCGATATAATACATGAGGGCCACATTAAGATGCTTTGGGAGGCCAAGAAGCTAGCTGGGAAAAATGGCGAACTAGTAGTAGTGGTTGCAAGGGACGATAATGTCAAGAGATTCAAGGGTAGGGATCCTATACTCAGGGAGTCCTCTCGTGTATATATAGTAAAGAACTTGAAACCTGTAGACAGAGCTTTTTTAGGGGAAAAGGACCCATTAGAATCAGTCTTAAAGATAAGACCAGACATAATAGTCTTGGGATATGACCAGTGGGCTGATGAAAATTGGTTAAGGGAGGAGTTAAGGAAAAGGGGCCTCGATGTAAAGGTACTCAGGCTTCCTCGCTTTGGAGATAGCTCCACATCTTCGATCATAGAGAGAGTCTTGAAGCAGTTTTGTCTAACTGAGTAAGTCCGCAATAGCAGCAGCTACCTTCTCTGAAAGGAATTCAGCCTCCCTCCTATCTGCCAAATTGTCTAGATCTAGCATTACCCATAGCTCAGATCCTAATTCCCTGACTCTCTCGCTAGA
>JAGGTZ010000080.1 GCA_021158805.1 Thermoproteota archaeon
AGCTTTTGGGAGGTAAGGGTGCCGGTCTCGTTCTGATGCATAAGCAGGGCCTTCCGGTTCCTCCAGGCTTCACAATTACGACGGAAGCATGTAGGCTCTTCTATCAGCAGGGAGAGAAATTACCAGATGGCTTGATGGATCAGGTAAGGCAGTCAATGCGTTGGCTTGAGTCTAAGACGGGCAAGAAATTCGGTGATCCCAATAATCCCCTCCTGGTATCAGTGAGGAGTGGTGCCCCTGTCTCCATGCCTGGAATGATGGATACTATTCTTAACTTGGGAATCAACGATGAGATCATTAAGGGGCTAGTGAGGCTAACAGGGGATGAAAGGTTCGCTTATGATGTATATAGGCGGTTCCTCCAGATGTTCGGGAGTATAGTCTTGGGGATAGATAAGAAGATCTTCGACGATATTTTCGAAGAGGTAAAGGCCAAGAGAGGAGCTAAGAGCGATGCTGATCTGACTGCAGAGGATTTGAAGGAGATAGTCAGGCGGTATAAGGAAGTCCTTGGGGATAGATTCCCTCAAGACCCCTGGAAGCAGCTAGAGCTGGCTATAGAGGCAGTGTTCCGCTCATGGAACTCTCCTAGAGCGGTTTACTACAGGAAAGCCAATAAGATAACACCTGACATAGCGGATGGCACAGCTGTGAATGTAGTTGCGATGGTCTACGGCAACCTAGGTATCGACTCTGGGACGGGCGTACTCTTCACTAGGGATCCGGCTACGGGGGAGGACAGGCTTTACGGAGAGTTCCTTCCAAATGCACAGGGTGAAGACGTTGTTGCAGGTATAAGGACGCCCAAAAGCATAGATGACCTGAAAGAGGAGCGACCCGACCTATATCAACAGCTCTATGAGATGGCTAAGACCTTAGAGAGGGTAAAGAAGGAGGTTCAAGATATAGAGTTCACCGTCGAGAGAGGAAGGGTCTACCTACTTCAGACTAGGAATGGGAAGATGACCCCATTAGCCAGGGTCAAGACAGTAGTAGATATGGTGAAAGAGGGTCTGCTCACTAGAGAGGAGGCCTTAGCTAGGGTGAAGCCGGAGCATATCACCGGCCTATTATATCCAAGGGTTGATGAGAGTTACCTCAAGGAGAAGGGTATTCGACCCATCGCTAAGGGGTTGAATGCCTCGCCGGGAGCAGCAACAGGTAAGGTAGTCTTTGACGCCGATACGGCAGTTGAGTGGGCTGAGAAGGGACAGAAAGTTATCTTAGTAAGGGAGGAGACGAAGCCCGACGATGTTCACGGATTCTATGCTGCCCAAGGGGTGCTCACTAGTAGAGGTGGTATGACGAGCCATGCATCCGTGGTAGCGAGAGCTATAGGAAAACCCGCTGTTGTAGGAGCTGAGGACATCAGGATAGATTATGAGAGGAGAGAATTCAGAGTAGGCGACCTTGTAGTGAGGGAAGGCGATATAATAACCATTGACGGATTTAGGGGAGATGTGTATTTGGGCGAGATACCTACAGCGAAGAGTGAGCTGCCTGAGGAGTTCTTCGAACTACTCAGATGGGCCGATGAGGTAAGGAGGCTTGGGGTCAGAGCTAATGCTGACACGCCGGAGGATGCAAGGATAGCTAGGGACTTTGGAGCAGAGGGAATAGGCTTGCTCAGGACCGAGAGGATGTTTAGGCAACCTGAGAGACTAGAAATCTTCCAGAGGGTTATAATGGCCAAAGAACCAGATGAAAGGAGAGAGGCTCTCAAGCAGCTCGTACCTCACTTGAAGAGAGATTTCCTAGACATATTCAGGGTGATGGAGGGTCTCAAGGTAACGGTTAGGCTCTTCGATCCACCACTACACGAGTTCCTACCTAGCCCTGAGGAACTCCTCGAGAAAATATGCGATGCTAAGCTCAGAGGCAATATGGAGGAAGTGAAAAGGCTCGAGAAGGTGCTGAAGCGTGTCAGGGAGCTGAAAGAAGCAAACCCCATGATGGGACACAGGGGAGTGAGGCTCGGGGTTACCAACCCAGAGATATATGAGGCTCAGACGAGGGCCATAGCTGAGGCCTATCTCGAATTGAAGAAGGAGGGAAAAGATCTACACCTGCAGATAATGATACCACAGGTATGTGACTATAGGGAGATAAAATACGTAAAGGAGCACGCCATACTACCTGTTCTCAGAGAACTAGGCGTCGATGCTGTAATAGGAACGATGATAGAGGTGGTGAGAGCTTGTCTTACCGCGGATAAGATAGCTAAGGAGGCTGATTTCTTCAGTTTCGGCACTAACGACCTCACTCAAGGGACATTCACTTTCAGTAGAGATGATGTGGAGAACAAGTTCATGCATGCCTACTTGGAAAAAGGTATACTGGACTTCGATGTCTTCCAGTCCTTAGACTTCGAAGGCGTCGGTGAGCTAATGAGGATAGCTGTGGAGAACGGAAGGAAAGCCAATCCCAGGCTGGAGATTGGAATATGTGGTGAGCACGGTGGCGATCCTAGAAGTATAGAGTTATGCCACAGAATAGGCTTAGACTACGTAAGTGCTTCGCCCTATAGGGTCCCCGTGGCTAGGCTTGCTGCTGCTCATGCAGTACTCAAAGAGAAAGGAGTGGAATTCCCAGCCTACTGAGTCGAGCCTAGTGTCCCTTTCTTTTTCTTCCATAACGTGTAGAGGATATCGCTAGCATCTTGGAATCCACTAAATATTCCAGAAGAGTAATCCGAATTCCCTCAACCTAGAGAAGTGTTTTTCGTTCTTAGTCCATAGAGGAAGGTCTTTAACTATCGCAGTGGTTCCTATTAGGAGGTCCCTATCATCTACGAGTCTACCGGCCTCTCTGAGCTTCCTCCATATAGAAGATGCTTCTTCGAGCACTTCGTTATCTAGGGGGACTATACGACACAAATCCTCCAGTAAGACCTTTGCGCGTGGTGGATCGACCTTACCTCTAATGAATTCATACAATGTTATCACTGAGATAAAGCATGGGACATCTGGTAGCTCTTCTCTTCCTCTATCTATATCAATCAACACGTCAGTGTCTATCAGGACCCCTCCAGCTTTAATTTAAGCCTCACCTCCTCGTAAGATGAATCAAACTCTATCTCTCTCAGTTTTTCTAGTGCTCTACGAGCCTTCCTCCTCCTGTAATCCTCTGCGAGTTCTAGCAAGAACTCGTCCCAAGACTTCTTACCCTTTAGTTCAGCTAGCAGTTCCTTTGTTTTTCGCCTGATAGTTATAGTAGTAGACATGGTGCACCAATAAATTGACAATTTCTAATTTATAATTGTTAGTTATTCAGGTAATACATCGCCATATGGGTCACTTGGGGTATAATAGCTTCTAGCCACCTCCCAGAAGCCCTACAGGGATTTTCCATCTTGATCCATCGCATGCCTCTCCCATAAGGAGATACCGTTCCCTACTCTGCATTGACATTTCTCTAAATCCTAGTCAAACAGGAAGGGGTAATCTCGGTATCTATTGTCTTTTATATCAGGTATCAATTCCACTGTAGATGGCGATCTTCTACCGTTGCGGAGAAATTTGGCCTTTAAAGAAGGTAAATAGAAATTCTGAAGATGAGTAGAAACAACTCGTAATCTTTAATAGAGGAACATGGTCGGGTGTGAGGATGTTGCTTGGAGAGTTATTCTCCAAACTCATATGGCTAAAGTGGAGGACTAGGAGGCCAAATATCATGATAATAGCTCACGGAGATGTCGATGGTGTTATTAGCGCTGTTATAACGGCGAGGTCTGTGGGTGATAACACAGAATTCTATTTCTCCGGCCCACGAAGCATTCATAGAGTACTCTCAATGCTCCCTTCTGAGAATAAAGGCAGATTATTTGTGGTAGACGTAGGCATCAATGGAGACAAGCTTGAAGAGGTGGAGAAGGAGCTAGCAAGGTTATCCAATGGTGGTTGGCAGATTACTTGGATAGACCACCATCACTGGCCCAATGGAGCCGTAGAAAAGCTATCTAAATATGCTAAAGTAGTAGTTAGGCCATCTCCTAGCGCAGCTAGGGTCGTTTATGAGGAGCTGGGTGGAAATGAGTTCGAAGCCAAGCTCGTTGAGATAGCGGACGACGCAGACACAGCTACTTATAAGAGCAGGTTAGCAAAACTTTACAATTCGCTTACCAGAGATAAGGAAAAGAGAAAATACCTATTGAATCTCCTCCTTGAAGGTAAAGTGGAGGATGAAAGAGTAGCTAGCTGGGGTACGAAGAAGCTAGAGGAGGAGAATAGGGCCATTGAGAGAGGGATCAGGTCTACGAATGTAGAGAGGACGTCCTCAGGTAGGAGGTTTGCGGTAATAGACCTAAGGCCAAGAGGAGGTCCGGGCTCATTTATCTCCAAGAAAGTGGCCGAAGTTAAGGGGGTTGATTTCTCCTTGGTGATATATACCTGTAGCAAGTTCTCTCTATATGCTGGAAGGGATAGGGGGATCAACCTCAAGAAGGTCTGTGAGAGCCATGGCGGTGGCGGCCATACTTACGCTTGCGGAGGGAAAATAGAACTTCCCTTCCTAAAGAGGATACTTTGTCGCATTCTTGGTAGAAGATACATGCCTAGAGAGATAAAGGAACTCATAGAGGAGATTAAGGTCTCTCTTTGATCAGTCCACCATCACTTGTGACTTTAATATTCCTCATCCTCAGATGAGGGGGTATGCAGACCAAGTATATTGCAATAGGGCACATAACGATAGATGAGATAAGAGGGAAGGGAAGTACGGAGTTAAGGCTAGGTGGTGGCGTCTCTTACGGGGCACTTTTTGCCGTAGGACTGGGCTATTCTGCCGAGATACTTTCTAAAGTTGGAACAGACTTCCCAAGGGAGTTCGTTGAATTCCTTAGACAGGCCGGTGTTCATCTAGATCACCTCCATGTGGTAGATGGGGAGACAACTAGGTTCGTGATAGAATTAGAGAGGGAGAGCATAGTCTCCTCTCTAGCAGCTAGGTGTGATCCCGTAGGGATTGAAGACCTTAACGATCTGAGAGGCGATATAATTCACTTAGGCCCCGTTTGCTCTGAAATAGAGCACGAAGTAGTGCTAGAGGCTCTCGATAGGGGTAATGTTGTTGTGCTTGATCTTCAAGGTATATTGAGAGACTTCGATGAGGATGGGAACCTAATACTCAGGTCTGATAAATTGGAAACGTTAAGGGGGCTAGATCTCGTCGTACATGCCAACAAACTGGAGTCCCTAGCAGCCACAGGAGAGGAAGATGTGCTGAGGGCTGCTGAGAGATTGTCCGATATGTTCTGGATAGCTTCTATCACCCTTGGGGAGGAAGGTGCGATCATATCATCCCCTGAGGGACTTATAAAGGCAACTCCTCCTAGAGTTGAGGTAGTAGATGATGTCGGCGCTGGTGATGTTTTCGCAGCGGCACTGGGGATCGCACTCCAACGAGGAGATTCACTTGAAGATATTGCTAGGTTCTCAGTTGCGTCTGCTACAGCATCTGTCATGGCTAGAGGGCCACAAATAATACCAGAGAAGTGGATAGAAGAGATTTTAAGAGATGTGAGAATATCATGGCTATAGATTGGGATCTAGGAGGCCATTTGATCATATATCAGCGACCTAGAGTGGAGGTACTTCCCACTGACTGGAAGCTCTATTTCATCTACGAATTCCCATTCTATCTCACAGCTTCGCCCCATTACAGACCTTATCCTCTCCTCAATTTCATTAACATCTCTTTTATCGATCTCTCCATCTACTACCACCTTGATTCTAATGAGTTCATAGTCCTCTTGGATCACTTGGAATGCTTTCACCCAGTCTCT
Source organism: Thermoproteota archaeon (assembly GCA_021158805.1). GTDB lineage: Archaea > Korarchaeota > Korarchaeia > Korarchaeales > Korarchaeaceae > Korarchaeum. The sequence continues at coordinate 5,783 of JAGGTZ010000080.1, forward strand.
AACCCTAAGCTGTCTAATGAAGTATAGGCCATGAACGAGAGTTCCATCCTTCTTCACAAAGTAGTAGGAGGACCTACCGAGGATCTGCTTGAGTGTAGGGAGGGGATTACCACATTTACATCTATCTGGACCGACTACAGCAACATCCTTTATCTCATATCTAATTAGGGGCATTGAGTAATTATGAAGTGGTGTAAGGATCACATATCCCTCCTCTCCCTCCTTAGCCGGCCTACCATCGGGCTTTATGACCTCTAAGTAATTGTTGAATGCGAAGATATGCATATTGCCTTCATCACACTCTCCAGCGATTGCACTGACCTCCCTAGATCCGTAATAGTTGTATACCTTCGTATTGAATGCAGTCTCCACTAGCTCCCTCATCTCCTCTGTGAGGACTTCTGATTCGCTAACTACGGCCTTTGGGCTATGAAGTCTAATACCTTTCTTCTCTGCAATCCTACATACCTCATAGAGAGCGCCCGCATAGCCCCTCACTAAGACGGGCTTGAAGGAATTTATCACCCTTATATACCTCAGAATATCCTCTGGGGTCATTCTGAAGCTATTTAGGAACTTTGTATTCGTGAGCCAGAATTCTATCCTTGATTTTAGATCAGACGCCTTTATAATGTCTCTCATAGATCCCCAAAGTATGACTTTCTTAGAGGCGATCTCGTCAATTCCAAGCATACTCCGATAGTAGTACCTCAGTGTTGCCTTGACCCAGCCACTATAGTAGTGATCTTGAACTAGTTTCACCGGCTCACCTGTAGATCCCCCTGAAATTTGATAATACCACTTCCTAGTCTTATAGTCCCTTGATAGAAGTTCTGAGAATCTCTTCCTTATAATATCCTTCTTCAAGATGGGTATCTTGTTGAAATTTTCTAGGTTGACCTTCCCTTCTACAGTACCGAGCTCTGAGAGCACCTCTCTATAGTACTTAGTATTGTTATATGCATGGAGCAGAAGTTTAGTGAGCTTACTTTTGATAAATTCTGAGATCTGTCCTGAGGATACCACATCTCTTAGTTCTCTGTATTGGTTCCTGTAACCCTTTCCCATAATGTCGAGAGCGAGTTCATAGAGGAAGCTCTTTATAGTCATTCGAATTCTTTTGAGCCTATGTTTTCCTTATAAGCGTGTGGATAAGTAAGTATATATTCTTAGTCCTGTGATAGATTACTTCGCCCTAGATATCGGGACACCTCTCAAATAGATCGATGTACTTTCTAATTATCCTGCCTACCCTATAACGCTCCGCAGATGTCTTGGCATTGCATCCTAGTTGAAGGGCTTTCTTCCTATCTTCTAGTAGGTTGATGATTTCGTTTGCTAGCTCATGTGGCGATCCAGGATTTACCAGTACACCATCGACCCCATCACTTATAGCCTCAGGGATACCACCCACTTTAGATGCCACTATTGGGAGACCTACCGCCATGGCCTGAAGCAATGCATTTGGGAGACCCTCATTCAAAGACGGAAGGACGAATATCGTTGAGTTGCCTAAGTACAAATCGATATTCTCGTAGGGGACACTATCTACGACTTCTATATTTTCTTGTAGGCCTTTTCTCTGCATATACCTTATTATCAGGCTCCTCAGAGGGCCTTCCCCTAATAGCCTTAGTTTTGCTTCAGGTACTCTCTTAGCGACGATGCCAAATGCCTCTAACAGGGTTTTAATACCTTTCTCCTCTGAGAATCTCCCAGCAAAGGTAATACTATTTCCATCTAAGACACTACTAGTCGGATCTACCTGGAAGAACCTATCCTCTACGAACCTAGGTATTAGAACTATCCTATCTCTTTTTACACCGGCCTTTACCATCTGTTTCCTCATTAGATTAGTTGTAGCTATGAAAATCGATCTTGGGTTGTTTATAGTGATTGCAAGCAGTGAGTAGAGGTAGTAATCTATTCTAATTCTCTCTAGCCAGATTCCGGTCATCGAGGAGATAGCTGCATCTCCACCGGAAAACGACACTATGTGGCATTTCGGGGAGAATTTCCTAGCTAGAATATATCCAAGGAGTGAGGAGTGTAACATTATGGAAATTATAATGGGCCTGTCCCCTGAACTATCTATGCCTCTAATCAAATTACTTGCATGGAGAGGAAGGATCAGCCTATCGAAGAATCTCCCGATTGAAGGAGACGTTACTATCTTGTATCTCCTCTTAAGAGCACTTACGTTCCTACTATAATCACGTTTACTGTATCCTAACAGTGTTACATCGTATCCGAGTTTAGATAGCTCGTTTGATAATGAATGGGCGAATATCTCAGCTCCTCCAATGATATAGGGGTATAGCAGTCCATTTATTACGACGAATATTCTTTCAGTCACTTCACAGGGTGATATCGACTTTATCTTAAAACTGTTCAGCGTATGGCAAGTAATGTAGAGGGAGATATTATTGTCAGGCGAGGGTAACAGATGCATATTAGTGACAGGAGCAGCGGGATTTATAGGCAGACACCTTGTCAGGGCCCTTGTAAAGGAAGGGGTTGATGTAATTGCCTTCAATAAAAAACCCATTAACTTCGAGAATCCTAATGTCAGAACAATAGTTGGAGATATCCTGAAATATGACTTTGAGCACCTATTTAGGCAGGAGGAGATAGAAGGTATCTTCCATCTCGCTGGACTTCTCGGAACTACTGAGCTCTTCCACAGGGTTATAGAAGCTGAGATGGTGAACGTAGTTGGCCTATTGAGAATTCTCGAGGCAATGAGGAAGAGCGATGTTGAGAGAATTGTATTCACATCAAAACCCAATGTTTGGAAGAATAACGTGTATACGATCACGAAGGAGAATGCGGAAAGATATCTAAATATGTATAGGGAGGTTTATGGAATGAAAGCAGTTATAACGAGACCCTTCAATGTGTATGGACCTGAAGAGTATCTAACGGAGTACAGGAAGGCAATTCCCTACTTTATAGTGGCATCTCTCAGAAACGAGCCACTAGAGATCTTCGGAACGGGAGAGCAAACAATGGATCCAATATACGTTGAGGATGTCGTTCAGGCACTCATAAGATCTTATTTTATAGCTCCTAAGGAGGTCGTCGAGATAGGTAGCTCCAAACCAATAAGAGTGATAGATCTCGCCAGAAAGATCATTGAATTGACGGGAAGTTCATCTAAGATAGTTCACTTGCCGATGAGGAGGGGCGAGCCCACAGATATATTTGATATAAGGGCAGATGGGAGGATGGGCCTCATAATCGGCTACGAGCCAAAAATAGATTTAGATATGGGCCTTTCTATGACGGTAGAATGGTATAG
>JAGGTZ010000011.1 GCA_021158805.1 Thermoproteota archaeon
ATTATGGAGAGGCTTTCCTGATAGTCTCTAACAATAAAGATGCTGAGAAAGCGTTCAAGAGATATCTTTCTTCTGAGCCTGAGCCAATTACCTCTTCTCTCTACGATATCTCTCATCTCAGGAATCATGTGTTGGCCCTGATAGCATCTGAAGGCTACTTAGAGCACAGCGACATCTTTGATATATTTGGGAGGACGCTCCTCTTTGTACAAGGCGGTCAAAAACTTCTAGAGAGATCTCTCCCATATGTATTAAGTTCTCTGGAAAAGGAAGGTTTCTTAACCAGCGATTCAAGGGGTTATAGAGCCACCCCAATAGGTCGTAGGGTCTCAGAATTGTATGTTGATCCATCTTCGGCCTATATAATGATTCAATCCTTGGAATACCTACTACCCAGATACAAAGTCATGGAGGATCTCGACCTATCGGTATTACAGCTCATAGCTATGTTACCTGACATGCCCAGGATATCATTACAGAGGGGTAAGAGGGCATTTCTTGAAGAAGTTGCTGAGAGTATTGAAATGCTACTACCGATAGAGGAAGCCCCGGTAGCCTCTCTCAATGAGCTATTGCAGGTCACTAAGGCAGCTGTCTCCTTAAAACTATGGATAGATGAGTACAGCGAGGGCGAAATAGAGGAAAAGCTTGGAATCGAGCCAGGAGACCTTAGGGGGCTTACAGAAACAGGAGCTTGGCTTTGTTACGCTTATTCAGAGATCGTTAGCTTAATTGGAAGTAAGGATGTGGCTGGCTGGTTAAGGAATTTCTCTACTAGAATAAAGTATGGAGTCAAGGAAGAGCTTCTCCCCTTACTCTCACTGAAGGGCATTGGCAGAAGGAGAGCCAGGGCCCTTTATGAAGCAGGGTACAGGACCGTTAAGGATATAGCTTTCGCTTCTCCGGAAGAATTAGAAAAGATACCTAACATCGGTAGGGTCTTATCAAGAGAGATAATAGAACAGGCGAGGTTACTTTACAATGCCGGTTCATCCAATCGAGTATAGGTATGGATCCAATGAGTTGAGGGAAATCTTTGATATTAGGAACAAGATACTATTGATGGCAAAGGTAGAAGCCACATTAGCTGAAGTACAGGCTGAGTTTAACATCATACCAAAAGAAGCAGCAGATGCCATCAGGAAGGCTGCAAGCGAAATCAGCTATGAAGATGTGAAAGAGGAGGAGAAAATTACAAAACATGAAACAATGGCTTTAGCTAGAGCGCTTGCCAAGAAAGCTGGTCCTTACGGTGAGTATGTACATCTAGGGGTGACATCCAACGATATTATCGATACTAGCATGGCTCTTCAGATAAAGATGGCTGGGGGCATAATAATCAGGAGGTCAGTAGAGCTTCTGGAGAGTATAGTTAGTAGAGGAGAGGAGGTAGCTGATATAGTAGCCCTGGGGAGGACCCACGGCGTAGTAGCCGATCCCATTCCTCTATCCTTTAAGTTCGCCTATTGGTCATATCTAGTTAGGAAATCATTAGAGAGATTTGTAAGGTCTTTAGATGAGTCTATCATGGGGAAGATAAGTGGAGCTGTCGGTACGATGGCCGCTATGTCCGAGCTTACGGATATAGATCCGCAATTGATACAGCAAGAGGTCCTAGATAAGTTGAATCTCAAGCCAGCAGACATATCAACTCAGATAGTTCCTAGAGATGCTCTCGCTAATTTGATCACTACCATAGCCACTTTCTCATCAGCTTTAGATACGATCGCAAACGAGATTAGAAATCTCCACAGGACCGAGATTGGTGAATTAGAGGAATTTTTTGAGGAAGAGAGCCAAGTTGGCTCTAGCACAATGCCCCATAAGAGAAACCCCATCAGGAGTGAGAAAGTATGTGGTTTAGCCAGAATAGTGAGGTCTTTGTCCATAGCAGCTCTAGAGAATATGGTCCTTGAACACGAGAGAGATCTAACTAATAGCTCTGCAGAGAGATGTTTCGTTCCTGAGGCCTTCCTACTACTTGAGGAGCAGATAATGACCCTTACCTCTGTAATAAGAGGACTTAGAGTTAGAACTGATCGTATTAAGGATAATCTAACTAAGTATGCAGACCTATCGTTGAGTGAGAGGTTTATGATAGCTCTTGTCAAAAAGGGTGTTGGGAGACAGACCGCTCATGAGATCATCAGGAGGATCTCGATAGAAGCCTATAGATCGGGTAAGAAGATATTAGATGTTCTTAGAGAGGATAGTCAGGTCAGCAAGTATCTGACCCGTGAGGAGATAGAAATCCTATCAGATCCATCCACGTACATAGGGAAGGGAAGGGAAATAGCAAAGAAAGAGTTTGAAAGGGCGAAGAGCTTCTTAGCGGAGGTGCTGACCTACGAGTGAAGTAAGAATAAGATTCCTAGGAGCTGCCAGAGGCATTGGAAGGTCTAGCATAGAGATTTCTGATGGGAGAAGGACCTTTATCATAGATTCGGGAGTAGATGTCAGTGCGAGCGGGAGAGACAAGTATCCACTTGATCCATCTGATAAAGTTGATGCATTCATATTGACGCATGCCCATCTTGATCATTCAGGGTATGGCCCAGCCCTAGTTAGGGATTACGATTGTGATTTTTATGCAACCCCACCTACAGTTGATATTTCAGAGGTATTGCTGAAAGATTTTCTAAGCCTAATACCCGAAGATGAGGAGAGACCTTACAGTCATAGAGAGATAACTGCCCTGAGAAAGAAAGAGCGGTCTATTAGATTTAGGATACCCACAGAACTCGATGGTGGATGGGAGATAATACCATTTAACGCAGGACACGTCCTTGGATCAGTAATGCTATACTTTAGGTCACCAAGCGGCCATACAATACTTTATACGGGTGACTTGAATACATCTAATACGAGGACGCTTAGGGGCGCTGATGTTAACCTACCTGAAGTGGAGTATCTAATAATAGAGAGCACATATGGGGGAAATGAAGACATACACCCTTCCAGAAAGAAGGTCGAGAGGAAGTTCGTTGAGGATATTAAAGCAACTATAGAAGAGGGAGGGGTCACTATAATCCCTGCTTTTGCATTAGGAAGGGCTCAAGAAGTGATACTAACCCTAATTCATTTTATGGAGTCTGGGTTCCTCCCAGAAGTCCCTATATTTATTGATGGTATGATAAGAGAGGTTTCAAAGTTCTATACTATGTATTGGTCGTGGCTCAGACCAGAACTCCAAAGGAGGATAAGGGAGAGCAAGCAGGGTCTCTTTGACCATAAGGCGATAGAAGAGGTGAGAAGTAGAGATGAGATATTGGAGCTCAGCGAACCTTTCATAGTGGTGACTACTTCGGGGATGCTTCAAGGGGGTCCTATTCTCACTTACCTTAAGTATTATGGAGTAGACAGCAGGAATATGATCTATTTGACTGGCTATCAGGTTAAAGGAACGAGAGGCAGGATGCTACTCGATGGTATAAGGGAGATACCCATGCCGGATGGAACTACAATTAACATCAGGGCGAAAATAGGATTTGCGGACTTCTCGGCCCATGCAGACCAGCCTAATCTAATAAATTTCATATCCAAACTAAGGGGCGTCAAAGAGGTGATACTTGTCCATGGGGAGCCAGATAAAATGATTCAGCTTAGACAAAAGCTAGCGAAGAGGAAAATCCCTGCCTACATACCGGAACTTGGTGAAACCATATATCTCTAGAGCTCCTAATGGTCTAATAGTCATGTAATCTTATTTTATTACATTCCATTGTACCGCTTTATATGAGCAAGGATTCCCTTTATATGGGAAAAATGCTAGCTCAGTTAGTAAAGGCACCTTCCAAGGGTAGCATCCTAGCTAGAATCTACTTAAAAATATTTAGGAAAAAGAAAAAAATAGCTCTAGGCATATATGGGCCCGTTAATTCTGGAAAGACGACATTAGCTAATAGAATATGTATGGATTTCGTCGGGGAGAAGTTGGGTACGGTAAGTAGG
>JAGGTZ010000204.1 GCA_021158805.1 Thermoproteota archaeon
AGATCTCCCTTCCCACCTAGTAAGAAGATGGAGCTCTTATTAAGGAGGGATATCTCATAAGATTTGAGGATTTTCAGTGACTTCTTGATTCCGAATATCCCCTCGCTAGAATAGGCAGTGAGATGGACATTCTCAAACCTATCGATTTCAGATGGCGTTAATGGAAGGAGCAGTCTATACGTTGAGAAGGCGTCTCTCTTTAGTTGGACCAATACATCTCCCGGAAGCAAGATCGTTGCATTCTCAATTCCATTACCAAGTGAAACATTCACTGACAGATTAGAACCACCGATTATCTCTTGAGGAACCTCTAGCTCAACGTCTAATGTTAAATTTTCATCAGAGACCAAAGAGTACTCAGATATGCCCCTCACCTGACATGTCTCGCATGTACCGGGTTCGATCACAGAGTAATCAGTCTCACCTATATGATCGACCTTTATAAGGGCCCTTGAGTCTTGGCCGTACCTGTAGAACGTCAAGTGCCCTCTGATTTCTATGAAGTCTTGCTCCTTTATTCCAGTTAATGGTTTATCATATGCCCTAAGGGAGATTTCCCCATCAGAATATACTACCTCTACCCTGCTATAAGGACCTTCGTTCATGTCGAAAGTCATATTCTGACTATTGACCTTTAGGAGGCCGGAATAGGACTTCACAGTGTTGTTCCTATATATCAATACGGCAGCCAGCTCCCCGGGATCGGTCCAGTTTAAGAGGAAAGTCCAGCATCCTAATTGTTCATTCCAAATTCCAGTCTGCTCTTTCCCCATTATATTAGCAGTAGCACTTTCACCAACTTTCGCCTCTACTAGCTCTACGTAAGGAGTGTGCTCGCTCTCCAATGATATGGATGAAATTACATCTCCCTCTGTTACAACTAGAAAAGGTCCTATCAGCCCTACATTGTCAAGCACCTCCACCGATTCTTCTAGGAGAAAAGTTACATTATCTCCTTCTACTAAAACTGCGTTATATGTCCCATTAGGCCTCGATAGCGGGAAATCTCCTTCTCCACTAACGAGGGCCAATACCTCTACCCTATATAGATCTCCTCTAAGGATTGTTAGGTTGTCTGAGATCTCCGTCTCTAGCAGCGTTATAGGCCCATTATATCTCACGAAATTTACCGGCTGTGCAGAGATGCCAATGATGCCAGCTAGCAAAGGCAGCAATATGAAGGTGTATAGCGCTATTCTTCTATTCATTTCTCCTAGCGTCATCCTCTCAGGCCTTATTTTATGTTTGAACGACTATTGACGAACTAATCACGCACATATTTAAGGCAATACCCTTTCTGGATCTCTCGGGAATAGAGCGGCTTCTTTAATATTGCTCAGGTTGAGCATCTTCATGACCAGTCTTTCGATTCCTATAGCGAAACCACCATGTGGAGGAGCTCCATATGCAAAGAACTTCGTAAACCATTCTAGGTTCTTGGGGTTCATTCCTTTCTCAAGAATCTGCGAGATCAGGACCTCGTATCTATGTTCCCTTTGCCCACCAGAACTCAGTTCTAGCCCCTTATAAAGGAGGTCAACGCTTCTTGCCCAAGTATCATCTTCTTTCATAACATAAAAGGGCTTGACCTTAAAGGGGAACCTGTTTACGAAGAAGAAGTCACTGTTATATTCCTCCTTGACGTAGTTCCAGAGCAACCTCTCCGATTCTGTGTCATACTCCTCCCCATACTCAATTTCTTTCCCCATTTCCTCGAGTATATCGTAAATCTTTGGAAATCTAAGCTCTGGGAAGGGAGTTTTAGGCACCTCTAGCTCTACGTTAAGTAGTTCTAACTCTCTTTCCCTCTCCTCTAATACCCTCTTTATGCCAGCTTTGATGAGTTCCTCTTCTACTCTCATTGTATCGAGTTCACTACTAATGAATCCCATCTCTACGGCCATGGATCTAAACTCACTTAGATGTCTTGGCGTGTGACTTAATTCAGCCCTCCAATTAACTCCTAGGTCGTATATCTTCTCAAGACCTCCTATTACCGTTAGTTGCCTGTGAAGCTGGGGATCTTGCCTTAAGTAAGCTTCTCTATCGAAATATCGGACTTTGAATACCTCCGCTCCACTTTCACTAGCAGCACCGATTATCGCGGGAGTGAACACCCTTAGGAAACCATGATCCCTTAACCACTCCTCCATTCCACTTATTAGCGAAGCCTCTATCTTGAAAATAGCTTGCACTTCGGGCCTTCTGAGGTCTAATGGCCTGTTATCCAATCTTGTCGGAAGTAGTGCAGGTACCTTCCAATTAGGGTCTAGGGGGAGCTTGGAGCTTGAAATCGAGAGAACCTTTATAGATTCGGGTAACACCTCTCTATCAACAGCCTTAGCCTTTTTTTCTTTGACCTCCGTCCCCTCTGCTTCTACTACAGACTCTTGGGTGAGCTTCTCTGTAATTTCAAATAGATTACTGGGAGATGTACCTCTCTTTAGAGTTAGTTGTACTTTCTCTCTCCAATTCCTGATAACAATGAATCTTATTTTTCCAAGATCTCTAATCTCACTAACCCAGCCGTGGACCTTCACCCTACCTTCTTTATCCATATCGATACCCTCCTATCATCTATCTTCCATTCCTTACCAAAGGAATTCTCAGGGACCTCTTCTTCACTTACCACAAGCTTGATGACATCGGCATCCGAGTCCCAAGCAATATCATCGTAAAACATCTCTACAGCTCTCCTAACGAACTCATCTCCCTGTAGGTAGATGTTTATCCTTTCGACACCTATGGTGAGGCCTAATTCCTTCCTCATTTGCTGAATTCTCCTAGTTAACTCTCTAGCCATACCACCGAGCAACTCTTCATCTCCCATCTCCAGATTAAGATATAATTTCCCTCTACTGAACTCAGCCTCAGCCCATTTACCCTTATCGGGTTCCTCTCCAACCCTCACATATCTAACATTGGCTTCAGTGAGTAGAACATCGGTTAATGTATTGATGGCTTTTACCACGTCTTCATCCTGTGTAACTATCAATATTTCTCTAAGTGGTTGCCTCTTTCTCATGCCTACGGATGATCTAGCGAAACCAGAAGCACTAACTATCTCTCTAATGATGTTCATCATCTCCTCTAAATAGCTAGATATATATTCATGCCTAACCTGGCCCAATAAGAGGAAGTTTACGCTCTCTGGATCATATTCTTGCTTAAACGAGTCTAGATAGATCTTCTCAGACATTAGGGGTGCGAATATCGAAAGGTAGGGTAAAGCCTCTCTGAGGACATGATACAATACCCTAGACCACTGATCAGATACTTTGCTGTCCCTTGATCTGAGCTTCTTTCGAGCAACCCTCAGGTAAAGGTGACTTAAGTCCTCTATAAAGAACTTAAGCACTTCAGTGGTAGCTGTATGAAGTTGATACTCATTAAGAGCAGCCCTAACATCCCTCATCATCGAGTTGAGCCTAGATAATATCCACTTATTCACGGGATCAAGCTCCTCCAAGGGAGGCAGAGGACCTATTTCTCTATCCCTTAAATATGTTGTAGCGAAGACGTATACATTCCATATTACTGAGAGCTTTCTACTAGTTTCCTCTAATCCTCTCCACGAAAATCTAAGGTCTTGCCATGGAACCTTCGTTAGCACGAAGACCCTGTAAGTATCCCTTCCTGACTTCTCTACTATCTCCGGTGGTGGAACATAGTTACCAAGTCTCTTATGCATCTCTTTACCCTTTTCATCGAGCATAAACCCATGCATGAGTACGGACTCATATGGGGCCCTCCTAAATAGGAGAGTTCCCATCCTAAGTAGGGAGAAGAACCATCCCCTAACTTGATCATGGCCTTCGGTTATGAAGTTAACTGGGAATAGCTCATTAAACGCATCAGAGTTATCGTGAGGATACCCAAGGCTAGCGAAGAAAGAGGCACCAGAATCATACCAAACATCCATTATATCGGGAACTCTCCTCATAATACCGCCGCATTTTTCACACTTCCAAGTTACCTCATCGACCCACGGCCTATGTAAGTCCTCTAACTTGACACCAGACTTCTCTTCAATCTCCTTTGATGAACCTATCACTTCCTCCCTACCGCATTCCTCACATTTCCATACCGGGAGTGGGATCCCCCAGTACCTCTGTCTAGATATTATCCAGTCCTCAAGTCCCAATAACCAGTCCCTGAACCTCCTCTCTCCTCCCCATCTGGGTACCCACTTCACTTTCCCACTTTCTTCTAGCATTTTCTCCCTAAGATCTGTCAGTTTTACGAACCATTGGTTGGTGGTCCTTATTATTAGGGGTGTATCACACCTCCAACAGACCGGATACTTGTGTATAATCGTTCCCTCATAAAACAGAGCACCTTTCTCTCTTAGATCCTCTATTATCACAGAGTTAGCCTCTCTTACCTGAAGACCAGAATATTTCCCTGCCTCTTCTGTAAATCGCCCTCTTTCATCCACAGGACTGACAACGGGGAGGTTATAAAGCTCACCTATTTCGAAGTCCTCCTTTCCATGTCCAGGGGCTGTGTGTACACACCCACTACCTTCTTCCATTGTTACATATTTATCGCTAAGGACAACTCTATGTACCTCTCTGAGTTCCTTCTGAACTCTTACTATATCCTCTAGTGGGTGCTCATATCTAAGACCATCTATCTCTCTCCCCTTAAATTCCTCTATGACTTCATAATCCTCTATAGAGGCCTCATTCATGACATTTTCTAGTCTCTTCTTGGCTAGTATGAGGATATCATCTCCTACTCTCACTTTAACGTAATCCTCATCGGGATGGACCATCACTGCGACATTAGCTGGAAGGGTCCAAGGCGTAGTTGTCCATATTAACAGATATTCGTTCTCAGATCCTAAGACCTTAAACTTAACGAAGATGGAGGGATCCATCATATCCTTGTAATTTTCACTAACTTCATAGTCGGAGAGAACGGTCTCACATCTAGGACACCAGTGTACAGGTCTCTCTCCTTCATAGAGCCTTCCCTGCTTCCATATCTCCTTTACACCCCACCACGCACTCTCTATGTATCTATTTTCATACGTAAGATAGGGATTCTCCCAATCCATGGAAACAGCGAATTCCTTGAAATACTTCGTCATGGATCTTAGATTCTTTGTGGCAAGCTCCTTACACTTTAACACGAACTTGTCTATACCGAAGACTTCAATTTCCTTCTTGGAGGAGAATCCCAGCGCTTTCTCGGTCATTACCTCTATTGGTAGGCCGTGAGTATCCCAACCGGGCTTATCTAGTACGTCATAACCTTCTCCTCTCTTAAATCTTATTATAACGTCCTTTATTATCTTGTTCCAAACAGTCCCGGGGTGCGGCATATCAGATGAAGGATATGGGGGACCATCGAGGAAGTGAAACCTCTTTCTTCCTTTCCTAGACATCCTCAGCTTCTCATATATCTTATGGCTGTCCCAGAATTCAATTATTTTAGGTTCATATTCCTTCGGGTTGAAATAGCGAGTAAGTCGCCTGACCCTGGCCATTATCATAGGCACCTCTTAACTGTTAACTCAGGCTTATGAGTGACCTTTAAGTTTATAAATGAGATTAACCCTAGCCGGTTGTGGGCGAGCGGCCATAGCAGCCGGGGACACACCCGGACCCATCCCGAACCCGGAAGTTAAGCCCGGCTGCGTTCCGCGGAGTACTGAGCTCCGCAAGGGCTCGGGAAACGCGGAAGCCGCTAAGCCTCCTCTTAACATACTTCTAAAAGTTCATCCTCACCAACTTTCCTAACAACCTTGATGAACTCGTTCCATTTACCTCTCGTCTTAGGCCTCTTAGGGACAAAGGGACACCTAATGCCATGGGATATTGATATCTCATACGTCCCTATTTCCTTAGCTATCTTAACTATCTCTTCTTTGTCCATCCCTATAAGTGGTCTCAAAATAGGCTTCTCCAAGCATCGGCTCTCTATCTCTAGGTTATGTAATGTTTGAGAAGCAACTTGTCCGAGGGAGTCCCCAGTCACTATAGCATTAGCACCAACCTCCTTAGCTATTCGATTGGCCATTACCAACATCCTCCTCTTGCACAGGAGGCATATCCATTCTCTTGCTCCATACTCTTGGTACTTAGCTAGAATGGGACCATGTTCTACAACAATAGGCTCAGCCTCAGCGCCATAGGAGAACTTCCTCAAGACCGAAACTATCCTACGGAAACATTCCTCTTCCTCCTCAGTCTTTCGAAAGTGTACGGGAATTATTTGGGCGCCTCTCTTCATCATTAGCCATGCAGCTACTGGGCTATCAATCCCTCCAGATATGAGAGCTACTACTTTGCCCTGAGATCCGACCGGTAAACCCCCATATCCTTGGATTTTCTCATCGGTAATATATGCATATCTCTCTACTATTTCGATAATAATCTCCTGATCTGGGCTACGCAGGTTAACTGGCCTGCCAGTTGCCCCCTTAATGAATGCACCAACCTCCTTAGCTATCTCAATAGAAGTCATAGGGTAGTTCTTAGTGACCCTCTGAACCCTCACAGCAAAGCTTCCACTCTCTGCCCTGGCTAATCTCAAAGATGCTCTCTTAATAACATCAATATCCGCTTCCACTTCCAATGAAGGACTATACGACTTAATCCCAAAGATGTATCTAGTTATCTCTTTAGCCCTCACGTCAGAGGTATAAGCTATGATTCTACTAGCTCTCTTGATTATATTAATGAAATGAACGTTCTCATTTAGATAGGTCTCCCTAATATTACTTATAAGCAGCCTCTCCATTTCTCTTCTCACGAGAGAACTCTTTAACCCGATCTCGGAATATCTTATAATCAAAGAATTGAACTCTTCCAACCTTAGACCCTCGGCAACCTTATAGCATAGTTAACAAATAAAGTGAGATGAGGGACATGCCATCCGATCACTTATACTTCCATCTGGAGGAATCGGATGGAAGTATTACTCTGTGGTATAAAGGAGGAGCTAGTGAAAAAGTAAAACATAGGCCGTACTTCTACACCTTCCCAGATGAAGAAAAGAAAGTCTCCGGCTATATCGAAAAGGAGAGAGCAAAAGTAAAGATAATGGGTATGGAGAAAGAACTCATAAAGTTCTACTTTATAGATGATAAATCTCGGAAGAAGGCAGCAAAGAAAGTGGAAAAGCCACTCGATATTGATATACCGTCTTGGATGCAATTCTGTGTCGATAAAGAGATAATTCCCTTCTCTTACTTGGATAAAGACCTTAAAGTGCTTGGTACTTCAAGCGGGCTAGATGACTTGACGAAGATATTCTTCTCTGGCCTAGTATATAGCGAGGACGGCTTTCCAATAGAAGGGAAAAGTCCCGTGATCGCAATTGCCTATGCTATAGATGACGGGCCCATAGAAGTAATCTCTTCAGAGGACAGCGACGATTCCGTGGTCATAAAGGAGTTCCTAGATGTAGTCAGAAAATATGATCCAGATGCCATAGTAGGTTATGGACATGATGCAGACGAAATCAGACATATGAGAGCTAGAGCAGGCATGTATGCAATGAGACTCTCACTTGGCAGAGATGGATCCGAACCCGAGGAAACCGGAAGATTCTTTAGGGGGACTATACTTGTAGAAAATAAGATAAGGGGTAGAGCTAACTTAGATCTATTCCCAATAGCTTGGAGGGACTTTCCTCAGCTTCCTGAGAGGACTTGGTATGAGCTAGCCGATGAGCTGGGGATCTCGAGACCAAAGGCGCTTATGAAATTCAGGGTCGCTGATGCTTGGAAAAGAGATAGAGATGGGACTCTCAAGTATCTGAAAGACAAACTTAATGTCTTAAGAGAAATATCTATGAAGCTACTGGATCATCAAGTAGAGTTATCTAAACTAACCCTTAGACCAATTCATAAGCTTATTAGATCCCCTGTAGGCGAAATAGTCGAATCTTATATAATAAGGGAGGCGAAGAAAGCCGGATGGGCATTTTTACCTAAAGAACCCAGGAGAGAGGGCGGATATATAGGGGGATACGTATGGCTAAGGTCGCCTGGTTTGTACGAGAAGGTCGGCTATCTTGACTTTGCTAGCATGTACCCGTCTATAATGGCATATCACAATATCAGTTTTGAGACCGTGGATCCATCAAATGGTTTTTGTAGTGAGCTAGAAGAGATCAGCGCAGAAGGAATCTCTGTAAAGGTCTGTAAAGATGTCAGGGGATTGATCCCAACACTGGTCACTAAGCTAATTGAGGAGAGGTCCAAAATAAAATCGAGGATGAAGGAACTGAGAGAGGATGATCCAGAGTATAAGAGGCTAGAAGCCCTTCAAAAAGCAGTTAAGGTAATCACTAATGCTATGTATGGTTATATGGGATGGTCTAATGCCCTTCTCATGAATGTAAGTGCAGCGAAGCTAACTTCTGCGCTTGGTAGATATTACATAAAGGTAGTAAGGGACCAGGCTGAAAAGAAAGGTCTAATGGTTGTTTATATAGATACCGATGGAATACAACTAACAAAAGGCACCAAGGAGACCTATATCTCCTTGATAGATGAAATAAATGAGAAACTCCCTCTCAGAATAGAACTAGAGTATATAGCCGAGAAAGCCCTCTACCTAGCAAAGAAGAAGTATGCTCACCTGGTTGATGGGAGATTAATTGCCAAGGGATTCGAATTCATAAGGAGGGATTATCCTGATATAGTAAAGGAAGCCCAGAAAAGGATAGTAGAAATGGCTCTCCAAGGTAAGAATCTAGATGAGATAAAAGAGGTTGTAAACAAGTATAGACGGAAATTGATGGATAGGGAAGTGGAAAAGGAGGATCTAATTATAATGGAGACTATTGGAAAGGAATTAGATAAATTCGAGCGTAGAACCAAGGGATACTATG
>JAGGTZ010000105.1 GCA_021158805.1 Thermoproteota archaeon
AAACGCCTCCCTCCCCTCCTTATCTCCACCTCGACTCTGGACCTATCCTCAGGGTCGAGATCCGCTACTAAAATCATGAGAAGAGGGTAATGAGATAATATCTTCAAAATTTGATCTCTGTTATGCATCCAATGTGTACCGTACTTTATTTCTACGGCCACTTTTCCGATAATAGTATCTCCTCTCTTCCCCCTCTGTGGATCATAGGTCCATATCACATAATGAGCATCAGTGATGGCTCCGGGAACGTTAAGCCTTTCTGTCGAGAAAGTAGCTAAGTAATCGGCAAACTCATCTCCAAGTCTTACCTTAAAAGGGATTGCCCTTAATTCCCTCGAGAGAAAGTCCTTTATCAGCTCCTCCATCATGGTCCCCAGTTCAACACCAGAAGGGACGGATACCGTCTCATTCATATTAATTATGAGCTCATTCATCAGATCCACAATGTTCTTTAGGATTCCGCCCACTTCCCTAACTAAAGAAACCTCTCTGGCCATATTCTCTAGGAATTTATAAATAACTGGGAAATTTCTCTGAATAACAACCCTTCTGTCCTCATCATAGGCCATTTGTAAAGCTATCACCTTCTTGACAGCTTCTACTGAAGCTTTTTCTCTTTCCTCGTCTGACATCGATAGTCTAAACTCTCTGGACCTCTCTAGAAGCCTATTGGCTAGGGCCCTGTCTGAACTCAGCCCTTCCTTGGCCCTCTTAGACATAAGTAGTATAACTGAACCGGCTGGTGGTTTTCCATAGTGTCCCTCAGTAAACCACCTTACCATGTCCGCTAGATCCTCGAATTTCTCCCTCCTCCCCTTCTCGAGATCTCTAAGAAGCTGATCTATTTCATCTACTATGATTACCATGGGTTTCTCTCCTATTTCAATCTCTCTCATGAAAATTTCCCTTACATCATCTATGGGATTTAAGACGATGAACTTCGCCGAAGCCTCTTCCTCCATTCTAATGGCCCTTAGTAGCATATGCCCTAGCTGGCTTTTCCCCGAGCCATATTCGCCAACGACGGAGACAATTGCTCCTCTCCAGTCCCTATCTCTCAGGTAACTGATTATTGACTCGCTTATTCGTTTCAGCAGCTTAAAGTTCACGAAAACGTCTTCTATTACCTCGAGCTTAACCTCTAATGGCCTTCTATCGGCCCAGCCATTGAGCACCTGCCTTATCAAAGAGGGCCCATATCTAGAGAACCTCTCGGATAGCGACTTAACCTCCCTGAGCTGAGGATAGAGCCTCTGAAACTCTTGTTTTTCCCTCAAAATGCCCACCTAGCTGATATTCTTGCTCTAGGTGGGATAACTAGCTCAGAGTATGTCTCTCCTGTGATCCTGTCTTGCCATGTGGCAAAAAGCCTTCCCTTCAGATTGGGAGGTAACTTATCTAGGTTCTCAGCCTTCTCTAAGATTTCTCTATACTTCTCTAGTACGGGTATATCCAACAGACCCCTTTTCCATAATTCAACTAGGGTGTCCCTAACACTATCCCCATACTTCTTGGCTAACGTTGAGTAGGTAACCGCACCCCTCTGCCTGACATCTTCTAACACTCTCTCCTCCAAGGAGGTAACTAATATGGGGATTTTCCTCTCCCTTAAAGCGTCAAGTTGTTTGAGCCAATTTATCATAGCTCTGGCTTCAGTAGGGGTAATCTCAACATTTTCGTCCTTTAAGGAGGATATGAGGCTTGTGTACGTTATTGGTACCCCCGCGCTAGATAATTTCCTTACAGCATTCTCCAATTTGAACTCTCTCAGTAAAATGGTGAGAAGCTCGTCCATGAATTCATCGAAGGACCCTACCCTCCTTAATCGGCTCCGAATCCATCTGAGGGTGCTCAGATAACGAGTCGCTGTCCTCTTGGATTTTAAGCCTAGCAGCTTCAGGACATCGTCAACAGAGGCTTCAGGATCAAGCCTGGCTAGTAGCTTATATAACTTGGTCAGGGGCACGGGGTAGAATCGACTCTTGGACATCCTCCTATGAAGATCATAATGGTGAAAAAGTTAACTAGGGATAATCCCGTACTGAGTTATCGGCGGAGTTAGAAATCCATGGCCTCATAGATCTCTCTAGGAAGTCCTGGACAGTTTTTATCCAGCCAGTACTTGCTCACTTCTATCTGAGCCCTTAACAGCCTTCTAAACTCACTCATATCCAAGTAGGATGTTGGGTCCAACTGCTTTAACCTCTCCTCCCCTATTCCAGGCACTTCTACTGGCACCAGTACCTTCTCGCCCCAGACGGGGTGAGGCTTATACCTTACCGCCCCCCTGACAGCTTGTAATATGAAAAGCTCGGTTTCCTCTATTGTAGGTCTCTCTCCACCTACTGCCTTCGGGACACCATCCTTCTCCACCAGAATAGGCTCAGGGGCCTCTACTACCCTGTCACCAAGCTTCACCTCGGTCCACCTGTACTTAGCTATGATCCTTCCCGTGTTATTGAATAAGTAGACATCGATGGGATCGCCCCGCTCTTTTCTTCTCTTAAGGTACTCATAAAATCTAACCACATGGTCTGTATTGGAAACACCCATGGTGAAGGGCTGAGCGAACCTAGCCACATACCTTATCCTACCTACCACTTCCCTAGACTGGGCCGGGTGGCCTATAGTTCTACCATCTGCTAGGGCCTTTGCAGCTAGAGCAGGATCCTCTATCTTCATCCAAGCCCATTCGGTGAAGTACCCGGGACTTAGGAATATAGCCGTATTCAACGGTCCTGAAGATTCCACGTCACCATCGAAGTATCCAGTATCCTCTAACCTTAGCACAGATCTTGAATTCTTGTTAAGGACGCCAAAATACTGGAAAAGCTCCCCCTTAAATGAGGGATAACCATTCCCATCGAACTCAGTGTTCTCGTGCAGGGCGTGAGGACTCATTGCTGCCTTCCACATCGCCTCCTGCTCCGGCGTCAAGTCCTCCGTCTTGGTCCAAGATCCCTTCTCTGAGCCGATTACCCTGTCCTCGAATATAGCCACGATGTCGTCGTTCTTTATCACCTGATCCTTCACATAATCTAGGGGATTTATTCCAAACTCCTCTACATACTTCTTTGAATTGTCTGGTGTCCATACATAAAGCCCATGAGTGGACTTCCCAGTTCCAGTAAGTCCCCAAACAGCCATCACTATCCTCTTCCACTCCCCCTCAACGGTTTTAACTGAGAACTCTCGGAGGGAGGCGTGTTCTCCAGTCCCGCCTCTCTTATATACGTGGAATATCCAGTGGGTCAGGACAGCTTTCTTCACCTCTCCTTGATAGGAAGAGACCGTTATCACGGTGAAGTAGTGGTGAGGGAACCTCATTACCATTAGCATGCGGTCCGTTCCAGGTATGTTGGGGTTCCCTAGGTAGTGGGGGATCATGAACACCTCAATATCTGGATCTTCGTCAGGAGGGGCCTCAAATACGAGCTGTTTCCATCTGTAAGCTAGATCAGGGAATTGGGGATCTACATAAACCCTTGCATGCATCTGAGCCTTGGTTCCTGGCTTACCTACATAGCCATCTACCTTGATGAGGGGACCTTGAGCCAGTATATGCTCTAACACCCTCATCAGGAGGAGTTTATGTTCCTCCTTGAGATCCTCGTCTCTCTCTATAACTACGGTGTTCTTGGCGGATCTGCTCCATATGTTGGATGCCCAGTTCCAAGATCCATTCCTGTACTGTATGCCATAGAGCTTAGCTCTATCGAAGAGATCAGGCGGGTTATCTAGGATTGGGGTGAGGCCCGCCCTCTTCTTAACCTCCAAGATCCTATGGAATGTCTCTTTGAAACTTTGAGGAGTAATCTCTTCTAAGGGAGGAATTATCTTAGGCATAAGCCTGACCTCGCGGTTGTCTCTTTCCTTCATTAAAAAATATTTCAGGCCATAAAAGCCATTCAACAAGCTTTATTGTTCGCGCGCCGTTACTAGCTGCTCTCTAGATAGTTGATGAATATCCCTCAAGAAAAAATTACACAATTAGCCGACCTAGCAAGGGATCCTCGCTAAGGTTGATGGATTTTAGGACTCAGGAGGGAATTGTCTAAAAGGTTTTTGATCCTTAGCGGTACTGACTGCATCGGTAGCAGCTAGACAACTTCTTCCCTCTCGCTCTCAGGGTCTACAGTCACATATCTCTCACTCCCTAGGTAGAGGGAGGGCTTCACCTTAGTCAGGTCTATAATATCACCTTTTAACACATCCTCGGCGAGAACAGATCTTACCCTGCCCACAAACCAAGTGTGATCTCCGAACACCCTTGAATCAACGACTTCACACTCTATTGCCACATACGCTTGAGAGATGAGCGGTACTCCAAGTTCAGGACCTTCGGAGATCTCTAGTTTCGCCAATTCTAGCTTATCTTCCCTTCGGAGGGAGGAGATCCTTCCACAGATATGGATCGATTTTGTGAGCTCGAATGGAAGTAAATTAACACCAAAGACCTTATTTTTTGTTATGTTGGTATGAGTAGCTCTTCTAGGACTAACAGAGACGCCATACAGAGGTGGATTGTGAGATAGAGGTGAGTGCCATGATGCAGCCATGGCATTTGGCTTTCCATCAGGAGAAATAGATGTTATGAGGGCTACCATCCTTGGATTCACTACCGAGAAGAACTTCTCGACGGGCAACCTCATATATTCCCATTCTAGCGGTAGCTTATAGGTTTAATGTGATACCTAGAGCTTATATAACAACCCTAAGTTCCCTCTCCTAATTTCCCATATTACATTGGTGTACACCTAAGTTCTTCTCCTCTGATCGCGTAGAACTCGATAGAGG
>JAGGTZ010000015.1 GCA_021158805.1 Thermoproteota archaeon
CTAAGATACCCAGTATGGCCGCTATTATAGCGATGAATATGAATATCGTGTAAAACTGTCTCTTCAGGTATGCATTGGCACCTTCTTGGATGTATGAAGCTATTGCGACCATTTCAGGTGTACCTGGATCTTCCCTAACAACTAGGTAGTAGATCAGGGCGACGACCAGTATGCCTAAGATTCCCACGATTGTAGGGATCGCTTCTAGCATACAATCACCTCTACTTCAAGCTCAGTATACCACTGATCGCGGATCAACGATTTTAGGGATTTTCCCGAAAGTAAATTTAAAAATGTGATCAACAGGGCTCGATCGTACTGGGGGGTTTTGTCGTAATTGAGTAGGTGACCATAGTCACTTCAGGAATTATAGACGTTATTCTCTTCGAGATCTTTTCTAGCACATGATAGGGGATCCTGTACCAGCCAGCCGTCATGGCGTCCTCGCTCTCCACTATCCTAACTGTGACTATGTAGCCATCAACACGAGCATCCCCCTTAACGCCCACCCACTTGTCATCACCAACGACAGCAAACGCTTGCCAGACCTCATTATAGAGACCTTCCTCCCTTAACACTTCTTCAACAATGCTCGAGGCCTCTCTTACGATGCGGAGCTTCTCCTCAGTGACTTCACCGATTACTCTGACAGCTAGACCCGGACCTGGGAATGGATGCCTCTCAACTAGCTTCTTTGGGAGTCCCAGCTCTGCTGCTATTCTCCTTACTTCGTCCTTATAGAGGAATTTCAAGGGCTCTATAACTTTAGCTTCAAGCCATTCCGGCAAGCCAGCGACATTATGATGGCTCTTTATTCTATCGGCACCCGGCTCACGACCACTCTCTATAATGTCAGGATAGAGAGTCCCTTGAACGAAGCAGTCGAACTCCTTTCCCTCTAAAGCTTCAATAAACACCTTAATGAATAGTTCTCCTATTATCTTCCTCTTCTCTTCACAGCTAGTTACCCCTCTCAGAGAGGAGAGGAATTTATCGGAGGCATCTACATATATGGGGTTTATACTCATCTCTTTCAAGGTCTTTAAGACCTCTTCTGGCTCATTCTTCCTCAAAAGACCATGATTGACAAATATAGAGGTCAATCTATCTCCAGCAACTTTATTCACTAATACCGTCGCTACTGTCGAGTCTATTCCTCCACTAACAGCTGACAATATGCTCTTACAGTCTTTTACTTCCCTCCTAAGTTCTTCAAGTATTGTGGAGAGGATTGCCTCGGTGGACCAGTTCCTCTCCGATTTTGAGATGCTCAATGCGAAGTTCTTCAGGAGAATCTGGCCCTTAGGAGTATGTTTGACCTCTGGATGAAACTGTACACCGTAAATTTCCTTCTTCCGATGTCTAAATGCCGCCACATAGCCATTTTCCGATAAGGCAGTGACGCTTAACTCCTGAGGTACCTTAGAGATGTGATCAGAGTGGCTCATCCAGACGATCTCTTCTTCATCCCAACCATCGAAGATGCCCTTTTTCTCCAGTATCTTAACCTTAGTGGGCCCATATTCGCCCCTCGACTTAACTATGTGCCCTCCCAGCTTCTTGGCTATGAGTTGAAATCCATAGCAGATGCCTAATATGGGGATATCCAGATCAAATATCCAATCACCGACAGAGGGAGCTCCTGGCTCGTAGACGCTACTCGGTCCGCCGGAGAGTATTATTGCGGTAGGATTCAGCTTCTCTATCTGCTCCTTCTCTGCCATAATGTAGGGCAGGATCTCAGCGTAGATTCCCAAGTCCCTTATCCTCCTAGCGATCAGGTGGGCGTACTGCCCACCGAAGTTTATCACGATAACTCCTCTCATGCTACCCGGGACCTGCCACTTTCGCCTTAAACCTTATCGATCCCCCTCTAAGGGATTGAACGGTTATTATATCATCTCCGATTCCATCTATGGATTTAAGCATATCCATCAGGGTGAAAGCCATATTTGTCTGTCTGAGTGACTTAGTGATCTCACCGTTCTCGACCAAGAATGCCGTCTCAGCGAGCCCGCTGAACTCTCCATTTGCCAGATTAGGAGTATCGAATGTAAATGAGACGAGTATGCCTCTCTTAACGTCTAGTAGGTCTCCTCTGCTCATCTTTAGGTCAGGGGCCTCTATCGACACGGTATGTGCACCAACCATTGGGAGCTTATTATAGCCCCTCACCGCATTGCCTGTACTCTCCTTGCCCTCTTTCATAGCAGTATACCAGTTGTATATGGGGCTCCTGAAGGTTCCCCTCTCTATTACACATGTCTTGCGAGTGGGGATCCCCTCATCATCGAAGCTAGAGCTTCCTGTAGCCCACGGAATCCTACCATCATCTACTATGCTTATTCGATTATCTGCTATCTCCTTACCTAATTTATCGGAGAGAAAACTCCTTCCGTATTGGATATTCTCGGCATTAGCTGCTGAGTCCACGAGAAACGGAATTATGTTCACTTGAGCTTTAGGCTCCAAGATCACGGGGAGTTCCTCAACACCTATCGTGGTGGAATCAAGTACCTTAATCGCCATATTACCAGCGTTTCGGCCCAACTCCTCTGGTTTTAAGTGGCCCAAGTACCTTCCATCAGCGAAATCTAGGCTTGATCCCCTCCTGTCACCATCTTTGCTGGCAACCTCTAAGAAGACGCTAAATGATGTCCTCTCTTCCCTTACATCCGTACCTTTAGAGCTGTATATCTCTATCTCATAATAACTTGCCTCCAGCCTCCCATTTACCGAGACAACCTTCGGAGAGACTCTGGAGGACTCTATGGCGCTCATAAGGAGTGAGGATGCTTCTTCTACGCTTAAGTTCTTGATCTTGGGATCGAGAAGTCCCTCCATTAGTGTGACGGGCCTAGGTTCAGGTAATCCCTTAAAGTCTGGATCAGGAGGTGCCGCTTTAGCGTTCTTAAGGGCTTCTTCTCCCACATCCTTTCCTTCTCTCGGGTTAGAAGCATATGCGAATCCTAGTTTATTTCCTAATGAGACACGGACACCTAAGCCTGTAAATCTGATTGAACTTGCGGTCTTAATCGCTCCTTTCTCCACAGATATTGATATGGTCCTGCCTCTCACCTGAAAGGCCTCCGCTTCCTCCGCACCTTCTGTCAAGGCTATCCTAACTGCATCCTCTCCCAGCATCTACCTCCCCCCGAAGACTAGCTCCTTAACCCTGATATGCGGAGAACCAGTAGTAACTGGTACAAACTGACCGTGCTTTCCACAGGTGCCGGGATCCATCTCCAAATCCTTACCTACTGCATCTACGTTATGAAGGATCTCTAACGTCATTCCAGCTATAGCCACCTCCCTCAGCCTTTCTTTCAGCTCTCCATCCTTTATTAGCCACCCACCCTCTGCTTTGAACATGAATTGGCCTTTTGCAGGGTCTGTATATCCATAAACAGCTCCTATTGCGTAAATGCCCTCCTTAATCTCCGATAACATTTCCTCAAAGGTCCAATCTCCCCTATCTATGTAAGTGTTGGACATCCTGACTAAGGGCGGATGATCATAGCTCATAGATCTAGCATTCCCAGTTAACCTCGTCTTAAGCCTATAAGCGCTCTCAAGACTTGTCATGAAGCTTGTCAGTACTCCATCCTTCACTATATATTTCTTCTTAGCCTCAGAACCCTCATCATCATACCTGTAGCTGCCGTATAACCCTTCCCAGGTCGGGTCATCGACCACGCTTACCATATCTGAACCAACGCTCTGCCCTATTTTTCCGGTTAGGATGCTTTGATCGCTTAGTACGCTGTCTCCCTCTGCAGCATGACCGAAGGCCTCATGGATGAATACTCCAGCCAGTCTGGGATCTAATATAGAGGGAAATTTACCTGGAGGAGATGGTTTCGCTGCTAGAGCCTCTATAGCCCTTCTAGCTGCCTCTTCACCTAAATTTAAGCCTTCTAATATCTCAAGTCCCCCAGCTC
Organism: Thermoproteota archaeon; assembly: GCA_021158805.1. Lineage (GTDB taxonomy): Archaea > Korarchaeota > Korarchaeia > Korarchaeales > Korarchaeaceae > Korarchaeum. Next base: position 3,942 of record JAGGTZ010000015.1, read on the forward strand.
CCGCTTTAGACTCGAACGCACTCTCAGTAATCCCACTTTCGTAGGCATATATTTGTGCGGACATTCTCACCCTACTTATCCTCTGGGACATAGAGGTTCCGAGGGAATTCATTATGCGGACATCCCTTAACGAGTCCAAGTACAACACATTTCTATTCCTCACTCTCTCGTATCTTCTAGCTTGATCGTCCTGTTCTTTTATTAAATTAAGCTTCTCCTCTGGCCCTATCTCCCATGGAGGCTTCTTGGACTTCGTCTCAAATTTCCCAGCGAATGAAGGCCATTCAGGTTCTACTCGTTCGGGCCACTTCGAGGAGAGCTTGGCTAGCTTCACAGAATCTTTAACTGCCTTTTCCAGGTCTTCAAGAGAGCTAGCTACTCCGAATCCCCATCCTCCCTCGAACAATGACCTAACGCTGATCCTATATTCATTCCCACTAGAAAATTCTCTAACAACGCCATCTACCACCCTGATAACTGTATGGAGGGACTTTTCCTCCCTTACCTCTACGAAATCCACCCCTTCATCCAAAGCGAGGGAGATGGCTTTCTCCAATTCCATAGGTGTTTTAATGAGTAGCGCTATTTTAACAGTAATGATCTGCCTCAAGGGCTGCTTCCTCTGCTGTTTAGACACCGAGATGATCCTCACGGAAGAGGATATAAGGAGATTAGAGTCCTTGGGCTACGAAAGAGAGGACTTTTCCGAGTTTAGAGATGGTTTTATCAGGCTTAAGAATGTCGATGGGAGGTGCTTCTTCCTAAAAGATGGTAAGTGTTCCATATACGAGTATAGACCACTGGGCTGCAGGGCATACCCTGTTATATTTGATCTCTCATCGGGGAAGTGTACTCTAGATGAGTTGTGCCCAGCCAGGCAGACTGTGAGCGAAGAAGAGTTAGAAGAAAAGTGTAGACTCGTTAAGAGAGTTTTGAAAGACATAGGAATCCTTACTTAATCTTCCTTAGATTCCTGAGCTTCTGATAAAATCTCTTCAGCCATTTCATCTAGCTTGAAAGTCCATACGGGGTATAGATCCCTCGGTATGCTTTCCTCAACAAGCTCTTCATCAACTACCTTCCAATAGTTGCTACATACTCTGCAAATGTAGAGCCTAAACCTTCCTCCGTCAACTTGATGGATTTCTATCATTCTCTTATCTTCATTACCGCAGAAGGGGCATGTAAGCATTTGAAATGGCCACTCCATTCCACACATTTCACACTTCAGGAATTGTCCCCTATCCCTCGCTATGTAACCGGTCCTAGTATAACTACCGCAAATGGGACAGAAGCCATTATGCCATTTATTAACGTCCATCTTTCCCTCTACCAAGAGTCTTATGGCTTTAAAGACTGGTTGTACCGTCCAGAGCGCTAAAGCTTGTATTAAGTCCACTTCTACGTCTAATTTTGAGGCCACCTCTTTGACGTAATTAGGTTCTTCAGTCAAGGACGATTCTGCTAACTTCCTGATGTCAAGATCTTCCCCATCTAAGGATTCCTTTACCTTCTCTAATTCTGTTGAGAGGCCCTTCCTATGCTTTAGGACCACCTCGATTACCTCGGCCATTATGTTCCTCCAAGTTGCTTGATCCAAGGTAGGTATGCCAGTTATCTCAGTGAGGGGCTTTTCTCCTCCTTCAATCTCCTTAGACTTTTCTACTATCTTATCTGGATTTTCTATCTTTTCCCGAACCGATCCAGAGAGTTCATCCCTGAGAAGAAGTAAATCAGCATAGAATAGGAGGGAGGGCTCGAGATTAGGGTCTTCAGACGATAGTCTCTCTACAGCGTTCAATAGTAGTTCGAACTTCTTCTCCATACCGATATCACACATCAAGACCGGCTTTCCAGCTATTAAGTTTTTTCGTGCTCGATTTCTGATGTATGTAAATCTAGAGACCGTCCCCGAATGAGGCTCTCATATGTGGGCATGGAGTTATGTTTATACTGTGAAGGGCATACCCCTCAATGACACTCCGGCTTATTCTTGTCCAAATTACCTACTAGCATGGATCTCCTTCACATACTCCTTAGAAGAGGTTATGTAAATCAATAACGCTATAGTTAAGTCCCATTAATCGAGTTTAGATACGAGTTAGCTTAGTTGGGCATCTCCTCCCTTTTCCATTTAGTTTATTGGAGCAGTGAGAAACCAGAGTGGGATGGAGACAGGTGAAAATCCCCATTTTCCATACTTTAATCTTTTTCCAAATGAATTATACCAAAATTTATTGATACTGGGGCCAATATTTTATAAATACTCTTAAATTAGCTCATTTGGGTAAGAGAAACCTGTTTTTGGTCATGTGAATATTTTTAAGAAAATTAATAGGACAATACGGACAGAGAATACCGGTAGGTGTCCATTATGCTATCACCTAAATACGTTGTCCCCAAAAAGCCAGATTTATCAAATGAACTTATTAAATTAGGCGGAGAAGGTATAAAGAGATGCTATCAATGTGGGACATGTACTGCTATATGCCCACTTTCGAAGACACAGACCGTTGCGGTCAGAAGAATGATAAAGAAGCTACAGCTAGGTCTTGAGGAAGAAGTACTTGGAGATCCAACACCTTGGCTTTGCTACTTCTGTGGCGATTGTAACGAGACCTGCCCTAAGGACGCGACCCCAGGAAACATAATGGATGCGATCAGGAAGTACCAAATAATAAACTATAGCATAGGTAAGTTCGCAAAAGTATTTTACGATAAGGTGTATGCGCTGGCATCATTAGTGGTAATGACGATCATAGGACTTATCGGAATGTACACATTCCACGGCGAGATGGTCACAAATGTTGTGGACATAGATAGCTTCATCCCATCCGAGATACTGCACGATGCTGGGCTCGTACTCCTAGCCTACGTGATCATTGTGATGGTAGTTCACATAGCGAACATGTACAGATATACAAAGAGAGCGATAGGGTATGGAAAAAGTGCTCCACTTGGTAAATGGGTCAGCGAGTTCTTTAAGATCTTGATAAAGGAGGCACTATTCCAATCCCGACTCTTATGTGAGGAAGGTCGATCTGCACGATATTTTGCTCACATAGGGGTCATTTGGGGATTCATCCTTCTATTCGCGGCTACAGGAATACACTTCATCTCAGATAGCTTTGGCCTAGGCGTGCCTGAAATAGTCCCTAGGGTAGTAGGTATAATCGGAGGCATAGGTCTCCTTTATGGAGGGATTTACTACTTAATCCGTAGGTTCGAGAAGAAAGAACTTTACGCAAAGGCCAGCGATCTCCACGACTGGTGGCTGCTGCTACTAGCATTAGGAAGTGGTATCTCCGGTTTCCTAGTGACTGTCTTCATGTACGCTAATATGGCCATGGCCACCTACATATTCTACGGAATTCACCTGCTCTTCGTATTCTACCTGATAGTCTCAGCGCCATTCTCAAAGTTAGTACATATGATATATAGGCCGTTTGCACTCTGGTTTGCCAGCGTTTGGGAGGGAGAAGAGATATGAAGCCTGTTATGGTAGTTGGAGGAGGAATCTCAGGTATTCAGGCAGCATTAGATCTAGCAGATCAGGGGATCAAGGTATACCTCGTTGAGAAAACCCCCAGCATCGGAGGTAGAATGGCTCAACTGGACAAGACATTCCCAACACTTGACTGCTCATCCTGTATACTCACTCCTAAGATGGTAGAAGTAGCGAGACATGAGAATATAGAGATTCTAGCGTATTCAGAGGTGCTGGAGATAAATGGTGAGGCTGGAAACTTCAAGGTTAAGGTTAGGAAGAAGCCTAGGTACGTAGATGTCACGAAGTGCACTGGATGTGGGGTTTGCATGAAGTACTGCCCATCAAAAGTACCTGACGAGTTTAACTTGGGTCTGAGTGAGAGGAAAGCTATATACATCCCATTCCCTCAGGCTATTCCCTTGAAGGCTACTATCGATGCTGAACACTGTCTATGGTTCCAGAAAAACATATGCAGGAATTGCGAGAAGTTCTGTCCAGCTAAGGCCATAGATTACGAGCAAAAACCCGAAGACATTGAGCTAAACGTGGCCGCCATTATATTTGCAACTGGGTACGAGCTAATAGCGGACCATTCACTCCTCACGGATCAATACGGTTATGGAAGATATGCTAATGTTTACACTAACTTAGAGTTTGAGAGGCTCGTCTCCGCTACTGGACCGACTGGTGGAGAGATCCTCAGAAGGTCTGATCGAAGACATCCAAAGAACATAGCCTTCATCCAATGCGTTTGTTCAAGAGATGTGAGGATAAATCCGAACTGCTCCTCAATATGCTGCATGGCCTCCGTGAAGGAGGCAATACTCGTTAGGGAACACCATCCGGATATTGAGGTTACGATATTCTACATGGACATGAGGGCCTTCGGTAAGGGATATCAGGAGTTCTATGATAGGGCCAAGGAGGAGTTCGGTATAAGGTTCGTCAGGAGCAAGCCAGCAACCATAGTAGAGGACCCCGAGACGAAGAACCTTATCATCTACTATGAGGACACTCATACCAGCACTTACAAGGCCGAGGAGTTCGAGATGGTTGTCCTAGCAGTTGGAATCAAGCCGGTCGTACCGGACTCGTTTGTGCCAGTAGGCGAGGATATGTTCGCCCAAGTGAAAGACCCCTACTTAGATCCGGTGGCCTCACCCGTACCCGGGATATACGTTATCGGTATGCTTAACAGTCCCAAGGACATACCTGATTCCGTCATCCAAGGAAGCGCAGCAGCTATGAAAGCATCTATTCTAGCTTGTAAATCTGAGTGAGGTGGTTTTGATGAGTAGTGAGGAGGTGGAGATGGAAGGGGCCTGCCCGACGGATGAGATTAGGATAGGAGTTTATGTCTGCCACTGTGGGCTGAATATTGCCGGAGTTATAAATGTCAAGGAAGTCGTTCAATACGCTCAGAACCTACCGAATGTGGTGAGCGCCAAGGAATATATCTTTATGTGCTCAGCACCTGGCCAGGACCTGATCAGGGAGGACATTAAGAAGTGCAAGCTGAATAGGGTGATCATTGCCGCATGCGGTCCTGAGATGCATGAGCCGACTTTCCGCGCTGTACTTGAGGAGGCTGGGCTGAATCCCTACGTCTTAGAAATGGTTAGTATAAGAGAGGGCAGCTCTTGGGTCCACTATGACAACCCAGAGGCCGCAACTGAGAAAGCGAAGGACATGATAAGGATGGCCGTTGCTAGGGCGAGGAATCTCGAGCCCTTAGAGAAGATGCGTGGAGAAGTTAAACAGC
>JAGGTZ010000145.1 GCA_021158805.1 Thermoproteota archaeon
TGATCGGATGCAACGACCTTACCGAATTTCTTTACTATATCTCTTAAGATAACCATATTCTCCACTTTAGAGGCGATATAGTCGGTCTTTTCGATCATTTCCATCTCGCTGATTAGTCGTAATCCTTTATATTTTGACTTTTTGTAGAGATGGTGTTGAGAGGGCTCGAGGGCCCCTGAGAAGATGTGAAGTTATAAGATCATACATTATAATGAATATTTATTGCTTATTTGATACATAACCAATAAAAAATCAATTTTATTTTATTGGTAAGGCAATAAGCACATGTACCCTCGTCAGGGACTCGTGCTCATGAACCCCCAGAAGAATGGGTTTCTACTCGTTCCTAAGGTACTCTGATGGTAATTTTGAGATCGTGGAGGCTGGAAATGTGTTTCGTGAGCTTGGAATGACTTTAGATGACACCTAAGACAGGTAGCGATATTACTTTGGTTAACGGATTAATTCTCGGAGAGGGCAAGGTTGTCGTCGATTCCTTCAATAAAGATGCCAATCCTACTTAGAGAGGGAGTGAAGTTTGATTTAATAGAGGTTGAGATACCACAAGTCGAAGCTGGTGGTGGAGGTGTGAGGTGCGCAACTAGGGAGTATCTCTTCCTATGATACGGTTAGGCGTCCCTTCCCCGCAGGAAACTAGTTAAAATTTTAGTTTATCTGGAGCTCTCGCTGATATGGCCATCATAGTTACACCTGAGATCAAAGAGATAGTCAAGAGATATAGGGAGATCTGGACCATTAGATATTCTAGATCACTCCTCGGTTGGGATATGGAGACCTATATGCCCCCTGCTGCCTTTAAAGAGCGAGGGGAGGTTAATGCTGTCTTAGAAAGTATGGTTCGAAGATTAATAACTAATCCTGAGTTTAGTTCGCTAGTTGAAAGCGCTAAACCCCAGAATGATGTTGAGAAGGGAATAATAAGAGTTCTAAAGAGGGATCTCAAGTACTACACAGCACTTCCCGAGGAGTTCCTTCAAGAGGAAGAAAGGGTAAAGACTGAGGCATTTACAATTTGGAGAGAGGCTAAGGAAAAAGGGAACTTCTCTCTCTTCGCCCCTCTACTGGAAAAGATCGTGGACCTACAGAGGAGAAAGGCGGAGTATCTGGGATACAAAGATCACCCCTATGATGCCCTATTAGATCTATATGAGGAAGGTTTGACTGTCAGGAAGTGTGAGCATATTTTCTCAACTATTAGTAAGATTTCTCACCTGTTTGAGAAGATAAAGGAGAAATATCCTGAGAAGCATCCTTTAGAGGGTATGGAATACAACCGGAGGTTCTTAGAGAGATTAATTGAATATATGCTATTTACCATGGGCTTTGATTTTAGTAGAGGTAGAATTGACGTGTCCCCGCATCCATTCACCACAAATATGGGCCTATATGATGTGAGGATAACTACGAGGTACGAGGGGAGAGATTTTCGCAGGGCATTAATGGCAGCGATTCATGAGTTCGGACATGCTATGTATGAGATGAATATCGATAAAGAGCTATGGGCTACCCCAGTGCAGCAGGGAGTCTCTCTGGGGATTCATGAATCTCAGTCGAGGTTTTGGGAGAATATCGTGGGGAGAAGCTCTCACTTCATAGATGCGTTTTACAAGGAGATGGTGGTGGCACTACCCTTTCTGAAAGATTATGGGAAAGATGATCTCTATACATATCTCACATTAGTTAGACCCGAGTTCATAAGAGTAGAGGCAGATGAGGTACAGTACGTCCTACATATATATCTACGATATAAGATAGAGAAGGAACTAATAGAAGGTAGTTTAGAAGTTAAGGAGGCCCCTCAAACTTGGGATGACCTAATGGAAGATCTCATAGGGGTAAGACCACCTAATGATAAGCTAGGCATCCTCCAAGATATACATTGGGCCCACGCTACCATTGGATACTTCCCTACTTATGCGATAGGAAGTATGGTAGCAGCACACATATATAGGGAGATAAAGGGCATTGCTGAGGGCGTTAAAAGGGCTGATTTTGGCTCTATAATGAATATCCTTAGGGAGAAGATACATAGATGGGGCTCCGTCTACTCTCCAGAGGAACTTTTAGAGAGGGCTGCAGGGAAGAAACTTGATCCAGAGAACTTCATTGCCTATCTTGAGATGAAATACCTTCGTTTCTAGCTTCCAGTTGCTTTTCTTTTCTCCGACCTCTCAGTATTAAATAGGAGAGGATGACTACCAAGGGCAGAGCTATAAGAAGAATATACCAGCTCAATTCAGGGACCTTCCTTGTTTCCTGAGGGCTACTTACTTCCTCACTAGTAGATATCATACTCGTACTAATGCTTGTCTCTGTCCACTTGGTTCTCGTAATGGATCTTTTAGTTTCACTGGTCTTAGTTTGAGTTGCTAGAGGTGTTTTTACAAGCACTGTCGTTAAGTTACCATACCTAGCTATGACCTTACCGGTACCGCTAACCAGTATCGTCGCATTGAATGTAGGAGTCCCTACTATAGATGTGGTATTGACCCATATGTCTCCAAAAGTTATCAAATCTACTTTAACGGATATTCTAGGCCCGGATACTCTCTCCACGATCAATTTAACGGAAGACATGTTACTTCCAGCTAGATTGTCTGGCTCAAATCTAAGTACCACCTCCGGAGGTTTCAAGGGTGCTCTAATCACTACCATCTCCGGGCCTGCAAATATCCGCATGGTCCGATAGTATTCGCTTTCGACGAGGACCTCATGCTTACCCTCTGTGATATTTGTCTCTAGGATCCCCTTCTGGTCAGTATATCCGTAAAAGCTCCCGTCTATGTAAACTGAAGCGTTCCTAATAGGATATCCAGCATCTGTTAGGACTTGTATTATTAAACGGCCTGTGGTCTTTGGAATGTCCTTACCTCTGGGTACTACGTTAAAATCACAGCAGGAAGATGCTCTCTGGTCGCCTGATTCAGCAATGATGCAAACAGTTCTATTTCCAATTGGTTCCTTAGATTCTCCCGTTATATAGTACATTCCAGATCTTAGGAGGCCACTAAATATGGTAAATGTTCCATTTGGCGTTTTTTCGCTTATAGATACATTAGCATCTTTATTAAGGTATATGAGGATCGTGACTCTTTCTCCTAGATAATAGGATGACCCACATCCTCTTACCACTTTTATCTTGACCATGAGGGCTCCCTGAACCAGCTTAAGGTAATGATGATCACAGTCGAGTATAACATGCTTCCGGCAACAGTCCTCAACTAGGTACCCCTTAACCTCCACATAATCGCCTACTTTGACCTTATCGATGGATGGATTTCCCTGACATCCTAGGTCTTCTCTATAAACCTCTATAACTCCTGACTCGCTTAGGGGACCAGAAACAACGTCTTCCACCCAAATGATGTAAAAATTCCCTTTTACTGCCCCTACATGCCCCCTAAACACCACTTCCGTATAAGAGGCCCCCGTCGTGCTAACGAACATTGTCAGTAGTATCGCGAGGATTGATGCGAGGGCCAAGTATCGCATTGTCTCTTCAACCACCCCTCCTTATTAACAATTATCGGCTATCTGTGTTCAATATTGTTCGACTATTTCCGAAATACCTAAAAATAAGTTCGTGATAGTTTTTATGCAAATTGGCAGTATTAATCTAAAATAGAATGGTTATATTGGGGAAATATACCAATTTAGGTTATAACACGCAGTTTAGTGATCATAGAATAAGGGAAAAATTATAAATGAAAAATAGGAACAAATCAGTTTATAAGGCGTTCTTTCGTCTAGATAAATTGGGGTAACACCCCCACAGTGCCGTCCCTTTTTCTAATTTCCTTTTTTTGAATTTTAAGCACTAGATAAGCAGAACTATGTAGATTAAAGTGCGTATATGTGGAATTATGATTGACAAATTACGAGGTTCGTGTTACAATGCATATAGTTAGCTCTATGAGATTGCCCTGATGAAAAGCTCTTAATACTTCCAACACCTTCAAGATCCCGTAAAAATACTGATAGTCATAAATATGTACCCTTCGCGAAATTCCCTTGAGCAGGTATATTCATCAAGGAGCTTGTAGATAACCTTAGGGATAGAATGGGTAGGGTTACTAGGGATAAAGCAGTCGGAAAACTTTCTTGGGAGAGAATAATCAGGGAATTACTTGATATTTACCGCTCCCTGATCAGGTGAGTCCCATCACATGACTTCGCCCTATGAAGATCTTGGAATCCCTCACGGCACAAGGCAGCGCTCATACCCAGTCTAGTAGCTTCCTCAACCAATGGTTCCAATATTTTCCTTCTTATTTTAGCTGGTAGATATCTATAACCACCAATTCTATACCCTTCCTTAAAGTAAAGCTCTCTCCATTCTTTTTCCAGCTCAGGAAATGCTTCTACCATCCTTTTGAAGTTATCTGGCTTCACCTTATAGGTCGAGAAGACGACATGCGAGGCACCGTAATCCCTAGCGATCCGTAGGATTTCCCTTAGAGCTCCTAAGTCGTCATTTAGGAGGGGTATTATAGGATCTACCCTTATTCCCTTACCTGTCTTAACTGAATTCATGGCCTCCAGCCTCTTAATAGGGGATGGAGCACCTGGCTCCATTTTTGAGTATATATCCTTATCAAGAGTTGTAACTGTTACCATTAAGGCATCAAATAAACCTTCATCTCTGGTAAATCCCGTTCCTTTAGTGGTTATAAGCGTCTTGAAACCAGCCCTCTTCAGGATGTCTAAGGTCCTTCTTGTAAGAGCTAGATTCTCTTCAATAGGTGGATATGGATCGCTACTCGTAGATAGTTCAACTGGGATCCTTTTGTCGGCTTTTTTGATGTCAGACAGTAATCTCGAGATGAAGTTGTTCTTAGGCTTGCTAGGCTTCCTCCCTAGATAAGAGGTCGCGTAGCAGTAGAGACAGAAATGACTACAACCAGTGTAGGGATGAAGGGAGTACTTCTTAGGACATGTGCATAGGGGGCCCCTCCATGGATCAAATAGCCTTAATACGTTCATCTCCGAGTTACACTTAATATAGCCCCTATTTAATTAGTTGGGGCTTTAAGAGTGAGGCGTAACAACCTTAGGACATCCCTAGTTTGCATAATAGTGGTAGTTATCTCCTCTATAGCCGCCATTGGCTATATTCAGAAGTCCATTCCTGCAGAAGGGAATATATATGGCCCTTACTTTTGTCCTGAGGATAGGTGCTCCCATATAGTGATCAATTGGATAAGTAGGGCTAATCAGAGTATAGAGATAGCGATCTACTCGTTCACACTTGATTCAATAGGCGATGCCTTGATCGAGGCCCATAATAGGGGTGTTGAAGTTAGAGTGATAATGGAGAAAGATCAGGTTAATAGATATAGTGAGTACTCTAAGCTGAAAGCAGCCGGTATAGAGGTAAAACTCGATGGCAATGATAGACTTATGCACAATAAGTTTGTGATAATAGATGAGAAGGTTGTACTCACGGGAAGCTATAATTTCACCAAGAGCGCTGACGAGTATAATGATGAGAATCTGCTGGTAATAGTAAGCCGGAGGATTGCAGAGGCTTATAAATCAGAGTTCCAGGAGATGTGGTCGGGGAAATTTGGCTGCTAGTGAGTGGAAATTCGAGAGGTAGGTCTAAGTCCTCTTAGGGATTCTCTCCCACTACATATCGGGTAAGGCGAGTCCCCCATATACAGTAGCCTTTAATCTTTCATAGGGAATGTCCCTTAATGGAATATGAGGTAATTGCCGACAGGCTCCTTGAAGATTTGTTAGCTGATATTGGCCACCCCGGAACTTTAGATATGTTGAGGAATGAGTGTGAACTCATGTTAAGGGAGTATCCTTATTCTAAACAGTTGTGGGCAATAGGAGTCTCTGAAAATAGCTACTTAGTAGCTTTAGCCCTGAGAGATGGTGAAGATGTAATACTGTCCTATTTTCTAGCTTTTCCATTGGATGAAATGGATGCCTTATACTGGATAGCTGATAATGGTGAAATCGCAGAGCTAGAAGAAGAGTTAGAAGAGATGATAAGTGACGACTCAATAGACTGGGTAGCGGGCCACTTGGGCGTAGCCTCCGGCCCCCTCCTCCTGAGGACCTCTAGAGCCTTTGAGAGATTTAGCCTCCCTGAGATCATCGTAGGCGTGAAGATAAGGGAGGAGAGGGTTATTCAAGTGGATTAATCGTCCTTACACTTTTTACATCAAGTATCTGAAGGGAGAAGTCCCAGTCGTTGTAATATAAGTTCCCCCCATCCCATTCAACTTCTCCTCTCTGGCTATCTACAGGATCTGAGCGAAAGTGCTCCTTGGGTGGATCAAATCTATAGGATATCTCCGAATTGAAGGCCAGCCTAAAACCTTCTATGTTTCCGAAGTAGAAGTCCCTCCTCCAATCCTGGCCATCACGGGGATGCCCAAAGCTCGGATCAGCATAAAGCCAGCCATAGGGCTCTATGTAAAATTGGGCCCAGTCATGCATCCCCGGCTTTACGGGATTAGCATACCAGCCCGACTGCCACTTAGCAGGAATGCCAACAATTCTCAGGAGGGTTATAAAGAGAATCGCTTGGATTCCACAGTCTCCTCTCCTCTTAAGAGCTACAAACTCACTTATGTTGTCGAACAACGCGTAATCGTGAACATACGTGTAGATCACATTGTCTATTATCCAATCCCATATCTTCCTAGCCTTCATTAGTGGATTATCCTCCCCCTCCACTATAGAGAAGGCGAGATGTCTCAGGCGATCTGTGAACATTATGTGGGGAATCCTCTCCCCCATACCATCTTGGGTATTAACCTCATACTCCACCTCGCTTGGCTTGAGATCTACGTAAAAAGACCTGGAGAGCACTTCGTACTCTATCCAAACTTCTGTGCCTTCTTCAGAGGCCGTAACTTCGAAATATGCTGTTCTTTGGGGGTAAGATTCCCCCGAGATATATGGCTCATGACTAGAGTCTAGCACATTTACCTCTGGGTGCATATCACACCTCCTAGGGAGAGGGATCCATATCCTTAGTTTTGCATCTTTTGGAACAATATGGGGTTTGACTGTGACAGTAGCTCTGATCCTATACTTTAGGGGCAGTAAATGACCCTTTCTGAGCCTACCTACTTCCATAGTCTTGAAGACCCTATCCCTCAGTGCTTTCTTTGACCTTTCCATCTGCTCGTCTCTCTCAGGTATTGCTCTCTCCTTTAATTTAGGACAGAGCCAGAAGAGATTCGGAACGAACCTCTGAAATATTCTGATCTCCCCTTCTATTGTCTTGTAATCAATGCAACCCTCTCTTATCAGCGAGAGTATGTCTTCAGTGGTAATATCTGGAATTCTCTTCTTAAGTTCCCCAAGGGCCTCCTCTAGACTGTATGGATATTGATAGTACCACCTTTCCAACCTGTCCAGTTCAAATTCTATTCTCCTCCTCGTTGAGCCATGAGAGCTGGGAAGAAGGGATTTTAACTCATTTCTTGCTTTCCTGAATTCTCCCTCCTTTATAAGGTTCTCTATCTCTTGAGGAAGTTTAGTAGACATAAAGTGAAGTACATTATCTTCGCTTGTCCCCATGGTAGTTCACTTGCTAGAGATGAGTGGTGATTTGATTTAACTATTGAAGATTTCTTTAGGTCGTGGCACGGTGATGGAGATCGTGTCTATTCACCTGTATTCTAAAACTGGAACTTTCAACCTAGCCCTCCTAGAGCCATGAGATATCTCTATATCTCCATCTGACCATACCATTAGGTCCACTACCCTTTTTACGGTATAACCTAAACCTTTCAGTTTATCTTCCCCACCATATTGAGGTTTATTCACGGCTACTGCTATTCCTTTGATCTCGATATTGGCCCTTTCTAGGGCATTTATTATGGAAAGGGCTGTTCCCCCAGTTGATAGGGCGTCATCGACCAGTAGAAGGAAGTCTCCTTCCTCTAAGCCATACAGGTAGTACTTCCCATCTTCGTATCCTGAAGAGTAGTCGACTTCCATCCCTTCTATCCCATAGCTCCTCTTCCTGACTACAGCTAAAGGTAAACCGGCCTTATAGGCCATAACTGATCCGAGGGGCAGGCCTAAAGCCTCAGGCGTCACTAACTTGTTCAACTCTCGGTAGTTAACTTGGTTCAGCAAGTAGTCGGCCATTAAAGAGACTAGTAAGGGATTAGCAGAGGGGATGCTATCAGTTATGGGATTTATGACATATAGGTAATCTCCATCCACTCCTACTCCCTTTCTACGCTGTATAACAGCCCTAGAGAACGTATGGACTAGTAAATCCCATAAAATATCCCATTTAGCGCTATATACCAAGTCATTGTGAAAACAGCTCCACTTCCCTGTGTGACATGTTGGTCCTGAAGGCACCACCTCATAGATAAGAGAGTCAGGGTCGCAATCTACCCGTATTCTGAGGACCTTTACTTTAGTACATTCCCCGAAGTCTTCCCTTTCATCCATAGCTTTCGTCTAGTCCTGCTGTAGAAATGAGCGAACCCCGTCTCCACAGTCCTTCTCACAGCTTCTTCGTTAGCGAATCCAAGCATGAGTATCTCGCCGTTAATTAGACTCTTCACTACCACTGGAACTAAGCCGCCCATTTTGTCGAAGTCTAGCCTATCGAAATTCACCTCCAATCCTTTCTCACCTCCACACCCATTCTAGATAGATAGTCCTTCAAGTGGGGGATCCTTATCTCGCCAAAATGGAAGACGCTTGCTGCAAGAGCAGCGTCGGCCCCACCCAAAGTTAAAACCTCTAGGAAGTGTTCCAATGACCCAGCCCCACCACTAGCTATCACAGGTATCGAAACTCTCTCCGCTACTGCTCGGGTTAGCTCTAGATCATAGCCAAGCTTCGTCCCATCCCTATCTATAGATGTCAGTAGTATCTCGCCAGCCCCCATTTCCTCTACCTGCTCAGCCCACTCGATTGCATCCTTCCCAGTAGGCTCAGAACCTCCCTTTACGTAGACTTCCCAGCCATCTCCTTCCCTCTTAGCATCTATCGCAACGACAACACACTGAGATCCAAATATAGAGGCAGCTTCACTCACTAGCGATGGCTTCAGAAACGCTGCTGTGTTGACTGAGACCTTATCCGCTCCAGCCCTAAGCAGTTTGTAAAAGTCCTCTATGGAGGATACCCCACCTCCCACGGTGAAGGGAATCGTCAATACGCTTGCGACTTTTTCAACAAGATCTATTAGGATCTTCCTTCCTTCCCTGCTGGCTGTTATATCTAGGAACACTAACTCATCAGCACCTTCCCTATCATATATCATAGCTTGCTCTACGGGATCACCTGCATCTCTCAGGTTGGTGAAGGAGATCCCCTTTACTACCCTACCTCTAGCTATGTCTAGGCAGGGAATAATTCTCTTCGCCGTCATATCTCCCAGCCCCTCTCTATTAACTTCTGCATCAAGTCAGTTTCGTAAATCGCCCTGCCAACCACTGCAGATGAGAATCCGTCATTTGAGAGTCTTTCAAGGTCCTCCATGTCTCTTATTCCACCAGCATACGTAAACATTAGTTCAGGGAAAGAGGAGGGGAGCGAGATCCCTCCTAGATAGCCAGAAAGTCTTCCATCAGAGTCTATGTCTGTTATCAGGAACTCCTTTACCCCTATATCCCTAAAATGGGATACAGCTTGCTCAGGTTCTATTGTAGTTTCCTTAATCCATCCCCTTATCATGATCTTCCTCTCCTTCAGGTCGATGGCCACAATCAAAGGGAAATCCTTAGCTAGTTCTCTGAGGATGGTAGGTCTCTCATAGGCTATGGTTCCCAGTATCGGAAATGCTCCAGCCTCTATTACTCTCCTAATTGTGATAGGATCCCTTAAACCCCCTCCTACCTGTGTCTCTATACCCCTTTCTGTTAAATCCTTCACTATCTCGAGTATTAGGTCTAAGTTACTTCCTTTGTCAAGAGCAGCGTCTATATCGATTATATGTATCTTTTTAGCTCCCTCAAATTTATTTAGCCATTGATAGGGGTTACCGTAGGATCTAAGGTCCCCTTCTACAATCCTAACTGCCCTTCCGTGAGAGATATCTAGTGCAGGAATGACCCTCACCTCTTTAACACCTCCAAGAAGTTAAAGAGTACCTCCCTACCTCTTCTGCCTGATTTCTCTGGGTGAAACTGTGTTCCAAACAGATTCTCCTTCTCGACTATAGCTGGTAGCTCTAATCCCTCGTAGTCAACGGATCCCCTCACGATATCCTCTTGGGGGACTATATAATAGGAGTGAGCGAAATAGAAGTACCCTTTGCCATTTAAAAGCCTCCCCCACCCATTTACAAGGCTCCATCCCATATGGGGAGCCTTTGTACCTTTGGGTAGCCTGACAACCCTTCCCCTAATTAATCCGAGCCCGGGCATGGATCCTTCCTCGCTAGACTCGAACATGAGCTGCATTCCCAAGCATATCCCGAGAGTAGGCTTTTCCATCATCGAGCTGATCAATGGTTCCCTATCTAGGTTCATTAGCGCACCATCGTAGCTTCCAACACCAGGTAGAACTATCCCGTCATATTCTTCCCTGTAATTCGTGGTTACAGTCACGCCTAGATCTAAGAGCGCCTTCCTGATGCTGAAGATATTGCCTACACTGTAGTCCATCAGCAGGACCTTCAAGCATCGAGCACCCCCTTCGTGCTTCTTACCCCCTTTCCGGTCCTCACCTTAGCGTGACCCAATGATAGACCAAGGGACTTGAAAGCCGCCTCTAAGACATGGTGGGGGTTTCCTTTCCTCAGCACTACGATGTGGATAGTAGATAGAGATCCCCTAGCTAGTGCCTCTATCCCATGAGATATGTCCTTTACATCTACACCCTCAACTACCCCTTCAAAACCTAGGTCAGAGGTGTAAGAGGTCCTACCACCGAGATCTATTGATGTCAATACTAGGGACTCATCCATGGGAACCACAGCCCATCCATACCTCCTTATTCCTTCTCTATCCCCGAGCTGCTCTGAGATTGCCTTTCCCAACAGGAACATTGCATCTTCTATGAGATGATGCTTGAGATCCCATTTGGCCTCAATTCTCAAGTCCATACCAGAGTAAAAGACGAGTTGCTCAATCATATGGTCAAAGAACCTAAGTCCAGTACCCCCTTCCATGACTCCACTGCCGTAAAGGTTTAAGGTAACTGTAATGTCGGTTTCCTTGGTCTTCCTCATTAATATCGTTTCATCACGCATTTTATCACCTCAAGCACATTGATCATTATATCCTTGGGAGCTATGGTTATCCTCACACCTGATTCCAAGCCTGGCCTTTGGATCAAGCGGGTTTCGATCCCTTTAGCCCTAAGCTCTTCCCATATCCTTTTAGCAAGTGGATGAGCTATCAGTGTGAAGTTCGCCTTAGACTTCATGTAGAGGAGACCTAAGGCCTCCAACTCCATCTCAAACCAATCTCTAACACTTTTCATAGCCTCTATTGACGCGTCTACTATGCCCTTAAGCTGTAGGGCTTTTATAGCAATTGCCTCTGATGTCGAGGATATCTGGAAGGGAAGTGTATACTCCTTCAATCCCTCCACGTAGTCGGGTGATGCTATCGCATACCCTACCCTAAGTCCGGCCAATCCCCAAGCTTTGGAAAAGGTCCTTACAACGATAACCCCTCCCTCTAAGGCCCTCTTAAGGTGTCCTTTCCCATCTGAGAATTCAATATAGGCCTCATCTATCACTAGAGTACCGTAGCTAGAGAGAATATCTACCAAATCTTCCGCGTAAATGTGACCAGTAGGGTTGTTTGGTGAGTTTATGATTATGATATCGCAGCCCTCTAGTCTCCTAGCATTCTCCTTCAGCTCCTTATAGATTAAGACCTTTACTTCCTTGCCCAATGATCTTGCAAGGTGCTCGTAAAGCGAGTATGTTGGTTCTATTATCCCTATACACTTCGATCTAAGCATGAGGATCCTAAGTATATCATCGGCCCCGGCCCCCGGGAATATGGCACCCTTGTCTATATTGAGGTAAATGGATAGAGCTTGTATCAATCTATCAGCCCAAGGCGTCGGGTAAAATCGAATATCAGATTCTGTAATAGCCTCCATAACCTGTCTATAGTACTCTGATGGGAGAAAGAGGTTTTCGTTGTAAAATAACCTCAATCCACCGCTGAACTTAGGGATAACTTCCATCATAACTCACCAACGCTGTCAACGTCTTCTAACAGGAGGACTTGTCTTGGATCAATGACTACCAATCCCTGAGCTAGCCTCCTCAACTTAGGAAGTAGTTCGAGCAACCTATCCTTCTCTAAGACCGTGTTAACCGCATACCATCCCGTCTTTGAGAGCCTTGATATAGTGGGTCCCTTGAGAGCTGGTAATATCTTAATAACTTCACTTAGATTGTCTTCTTTTACATTTAGAAATATGTGTACATTTTTCCTAGCGAATACAACCCCTCGGAAGAGGGTATATATGTCCTTTATGACCTCAAGTTTTTCCGGGTTCCTTAACGACCCTTTATTGGCTATAAGAACGGCGCTACTTTCACATATGACTTGAACAGGTCTGAGGCCATTTCTAGCCAACGTAGTCCCGGTAGCAGTGTTATCTATGATTGCATCGGCATCCTCCGGGGGTTTGGCCTCGGTCGCTCCGAACGATAAGATTAGCTTGAACCTCTCATTTCCCTCCACCCTATACCAAGGAGTAAGTAGCATTGGTGGCTCTCTATATACCTCTCTGTATCTCTTATTTGAGAAGATCCAATCCCTAGATAGGTTCAGGTACTCAGTAGATACCCTGACGGGTCTTTCCAATGATAGCTCTACTAGATCCTCTATAGATTCTATTTCGGATTTTATGGGCGTAGCTAGGACTAGCTTTACCTTTCCATATTCTAAGTCTAGGAGTACTTTTACGTCAGCTTTGTTCTCTCTTACCCAGTCCCTTCCAGATATGCCTAAATCATAGGTACCTTCCTGAACGAGTACTGGGATCTCTTGAGGTCTTAAAATCTTGATACTTAGTCCCCTATAGTTTGTTGATGGTCTATACGATCTACTGGCACCATATAGGTTAATACCAGACTGTCTTAAGAAGGAGAATGTGTCCTCTTCAAGAGATCCCTTAGGAATAGCCATCCTTACGGTGAACCAGACCACCGACCATGGGTGTCACCTGTTGACGGTGGGTCGGCCGCGTTAATAAACCTTTGCCATTTACCCAAACATCCCCGGACATGCGCAAAGGGTTCCTCAGCACTAAGGCTTAGCTTCGGATTTGAGCGGTAATTAGATGAATTCGTGATAATAAGAATCGGCTCAGTGGATATGGTAGCGCTCCTCTTTAAAGGAAGGCTTAATCTATACCCAGGAGATCAGTGGCATGGTCGCGGCAGGAGTAGACGAGGCCGGAAGAGGTCCTGTCATAGGGCCAATGGTAATAGCTGGCGTTTCCATATCTTCAATCAAAGCAAAGAAGCTCAAATCTTTAGGAGTAAAGGATTCTAAGATGCTTTTACCTGAAAGGAGGAAGGAATTAGCCTCTATTATAAGAGAGGAGTCCGAATTTTATGTAATTAAGGTGGTAGAGCCACGTAAGATAGATGAGGCCGTATCTAAGAGCAAGTTGAATCTGCTAGAGGCAGAGGTCATGGCGGAGATCATAAAAGAGCTATCTCCCTCACTCGTATTTGTTGACTCTCCCGGTAGGAATCCGAAGAGGTTCAAGGAGCTCTTAAGATCCAAGCTCTCAGGGCTTAACGTGAGGATAAGAGCCGAAAACAAGGCGGATAGGAGATTTGTACATGTAGCTGCGGCATCCATACTAGCTAAAGTTGAAAGGGACAGTATAATAGAGAAACTCCGAAAGGAAGTAGGTTACGATTTTGGTTCAGGATACCCGAGCGATCCAAAGACTAGAGAGTTTCTCCTCAGAGTCTTAGATGGTCTAAGTGTTCCTGAG
Organism: Thermoproteota archaeon; assembly: GCA_021158805.1. Taxonomy (GTDB): domain Archaea; phylum Korarchaeota; class Korarchaeia; order Korarchaeales; family Korarchaeaceae; genus Korarchaeum. Next base: position 13,942 of record JAGGTZ010000145.1, read on the forward strand.
GATATGATTAGATGGAAATGGGCCACAATTCTCAATATATTAGAGGAAAAGAGGAGAAACAGGATTACTGAATTCCTAGATTGAACGATACCTAGTATGAAGACGTCACCTCCTCCATCGCTCTAAACCAGAGAATAGACGCTATTGTTTTAGTATCGATTATCTCCCCCCTTTTAATCATCTCTAAAGCATCATCAAATTTCACTTTATGGACTTCCAATACCTCTGAGGGTTCAGGACTGGCATATCCTCTTTCTAAGTCGGTTGCATAGAAGAAATGCATTTTCTCATCACCATAACCTGGAACTAAATATGCCTCAAACATCTTCTCCAGCTTTCCAGCTATTAGTCCTGTTTCCTCCTTTAATTCCCTTCTTGCGCATTCCTCTGGACTCTCTCCTTCCTCCAGCGTGCCAGCAGGCACTTCCCATATGTAACCGTTCAAGGGCCACCTAAACTGCCTCAGTAGGTATATATACTGCCCATCTACTGGTAGAATTGAGACAGAGCCTGGGTGATGTACTATCTCTTTAATCTTTCCTCTAACCTTCCTTAAATAGAGAGTGACAATCCTCCCCTTGTATATCAGCTTAACATCGCTAGACGACATTAGGACACCTCAATTCAACCCTCTTAGAGAAGTATTAGTTTTAACTATGGCAGGAGATCTGGGGTAGCGCAGTAATTCTTAATCCGAGCTACAAGAACAGCTAGCTATGTTTGACTTATGGTAAGAGGCCCCTATCGATTAGGCAGCTCTATAATCGTCGCTTTAGTTCTGATATCTTTTATTTACAGTGATATCCTTCTAACAATTACTATTATTAATAAGGTGATCCCTATATCTTATCTTAAGAGGGTGATTTATTGGAAAAAATTCATAGAATCCTGATAGGTCTTCTTATATGCCTTCTTGGACTGTCTATGATTCCTTTTAATCTCACTACATCGTCTCCAGCTAAAGGAGAGCTGAAGATATCACCTGATAGTGATCTCTACGTGGCATCCGATTGTTCCCGTTGCAGAAGGCTATACCTAGAGGAGGAACTTAGATTAGGGGTTGAAGTCGTCCGCATAAGGAGAACTGATATAGTCTCTCATCTGGCCTACCGATGCGAGGTAATAAATCGAACCACGACATTGCTTAAGTTCAACCTAAGCAAAATCCCTCCTGGTGGCGAGATTCATAGAGCAGAGCTGCATCTGTTCGTCATGGACCCACCGCCTGAGGATGTAGGTGTCTTCGTCTATGCTTTGCAGGAATGTTACGATGAGAATTATGTCAGCTGGACGAGGAGAACGGTAGATAAGAACTGGAGGGTTAAAGGCGGTACAAATGAACCTGACTATTTGGATAAAGGTACTATATCAAAGACTGTCGTTAAAGGGAAATCCGTCTCGTATATAGTTACGGACTATGTAGTCAGGGTTTACGAGGGACAGATACAAGACTGCGGGCTTGTCCTAAGGCCTAGCGTAGATACCGATAAGATCCTCAGAGAATGCCCTAAGAGAGGAGGAGGGAATTATTACGTTGATTTCTTTAGTAAGGAGGGAGCTGTAGCAGAAGGAGTTCCCAGGTATGCCCCCTATCTCTATGTCGAGTTCACTAAACCGACGGCCATATTATCGCTTTCTACCGATAAATTGACCTTAGAGGCCGGCTCGTCCTTTGCAATTCAGGTATCTGAAAGTGGTACGTACCCAGGTCCAGTAGAGCTGAGATATAAGATATTCGGAGGGGGCTCCTTTGATATTAAGATAGGAAGCTATTCCAAGAAACCAGGCTTCTCCGTCAACGTAAATATTACGGCGAAGGCGAATACTCCTCCAGGTACCTATACAATCGAGTTCTATCCGGTGACACCAGGTTATGATGCCAGTACCATTGAATATGGTAAAGCGAATCTCACAGTAGTAGTTAAGGGCAAGCCCGTCACATTCACGCCGACCGAGACGGAGACCACGGAAACGACCTCTCAGACCACGCAACCAGGGACCACGACTCTTACGACACCA
>JAGGTZ010000053.1 GCA_021158805.1 Thermoproteota archaeon
GTTAGTTTTTCTTTAGCCCACTTAAGTTGATATTCTGCATCAGATAGCCTTTTGGCAAGTAGTGACAGCTCCTCTTTTAATCTTACTATTGCTTGGGGGCCATATTCTTCTAAGAACTTCCTGAAAGACTCTTTATCCACATCAGCTAATTGGAGTACTTCTTCAGGGATGTCCATCGATAAATCGTCGAAGCAACATACTCCTGTCTTATACAAGATTTTTGCTAATTCTTTTCCCTTTTTTTCACCGAAATAGCTTTTTAACGAGTTTTCTAGGTACTCAGAAATTCTCCTCGATCTTCTACTCATACGTACCCTCCATATAACTCAAGGAGTGCCGGGGGAGGGATTTGAACCCTCGACCTTCCGGTCTTCAGCCGGACGCTCTCCCTCTGAGCTACCCCGGCAGCAGATGGTGGACCGGGGGGGACTCGAACCCCCGACCTCCCGCATGCCAAGCGGGCGCGCTACCAACCTGCGCCACCGGCCCAACATTCCTGTAGTGGTTATGGGAATTTTAACTTTTTCTCTACTGATAGAATGCCCCTCATCGACTAATACTAGGGAGTCAAGTGAGGTACCGTAAACAGAATTGGGTGTGTCTTGGGACGAGAAGCTAGCTAAACTACTCTAACCCCCTTCCATCTTATTTTGTTTGCCCACTCGTATCTCCTCATACGCTTACTCTTCCCAAATCCACAGGATGCGCAGTATTTCTTCCTAATGTTATATGAATGCCTCCCGCACCTTCTACACCTTATATGCGTCTTTCCCCTACTCCTTCGTCCCATTGAAGGGGTTCCCTTAACCATTTTCTAAGTCCCTCCTCTACCTTTACTTACTCAATCTCTCCTATCTTAGGAGTTGATATAGCAATTACGTTATCTCCCCTTATTAAGACTCTCTTCCCAATCCTGTTCTGAACATTCTCTCCCTCAGGGGTAGTAAAGATCTCTTCGGCATTATCGAGTATCAAGTTCAGGTGGTTGTCGTAGGACCTCAGAATGCCTCTAATGAAAATGCCATTCTTTAATGATACTAGTATGTTTGTATTCATGCTCTTAGAAAGGTATCTCATGGCGCTAGACATGTTTGCTCCCTCTTGGTCAGCTAAGGGTTATTGCGCCGGTCCCTTTTAAATAAATTTTGGAGTCGAGTGGAACCCATCCCAAAATCCTCCTCTCATAACCATGAATTCTGGTAAGGGCTATCTCCACTATATTTCCTATGAACCTTGGGAGGGACAGTTTATCTAACTGTGAATTGGAGAAATGATCTCCAAAAGCCTAATGCTTCTATCGAGAAGTCTTTAAATAGTGAGGGGAGGGAGAAATTGTGAAAATAAAGAGGGGGTTGTATCTTGGGATTCTTCAGGAAGTTATTCGGTAGAGGGGAAGAAGAATACGAAGAAGAGGAATACATGGAAGAAGAGGGTTTTGGTGAAGAATCCGAGTACGAAGATCTCGACTATGCAGTAGAACCTACTAGAACAAAGGTTCTATCAGAGAAGGCAATTACAGTCAAACCAATGAGTTTGAGGAACGCAGAGGATGTGGAACAGGTTCTAAATGAGATCAGTGAAGGAAATATAATTCTCTTAAGATATGATGACCTCATAGCTGAAGGGGAAGAAAGGCTTAGATTCATAATACAGAGATTAAAGGAGAGAGTGCTTGAAATGGGAGGGGACTTAGTCTTAATAAAGGATAGGGGCTATCCTCCAATTTTAATCGTTCCAAGATTCGTTGAGATTTGGCGTAGACCGGAATAACCTTCACCAAACAAATTTTATGCTAGCTTAAAGGTTTCTCCTATGTGAGGAGCAGATATCCTGATTCCTTGTATACTCTTATGGGCTAAGGGTATGAAAGACCTTATTTTACTCTCCTCACCATGAACTAGGAAGACCCTGTGGGGCTTAGGTTCCACACTCATTAAATATGTCAGAAGCTGCACCTTATCTGCATGGGCCGAGAATCCCTCAACAACATGTACTTTAGCCTTCACAGGCATCTTAGTGAGCTCTCCATCCTCATTGATGATCCTAATTTCCTCTATTCCCTCCTTAAGTCTTCTTCCTAGTGTGCCTTCCGCTTGATAGCTAACTAGAACTATCGAATTTCTCTCGTCAGATACCATAAGCCTCAGATAATCAACACTGGGTCCTCCTGTGAGCATGCCAGATGGCGCTATTATTATCGCGGGGCCACCAGTAGTAACATCTGGCCTCTCATCTGGAGTACTTACGAAGTTGAAATGAGGATCGGTGAAGGGATCGCGATCCTCTTTAAATACTCTGTTCCTGACATATGAAGACAAGAAGTCTGGGTAAGCTGAGTGAATTGCTGTAGAGTCGTAAATCATACCATCTAAGTAAACCGGTACATCTGGTAGCTCATTCCTCCTGAATCCATCCACTAGTGAGAGCATTACTTCCTGGGCCCTTCCTACTGCTAGGGCGGGTATTAGTACCTTCCCTCCCCTCTCTGTAGTCTCCCTTATAATGGAAAAGAGGGACTCTTCCGCCTCTTTAAGTGATGGGAGAACGTCTCTCTCCCCGCAATAGGTGCACTCCATTATAAGAGTCTCGACTCTTGGGAACTTCCTAGCTGCCTTATCTAACAACTTAGTATCCCTAAATCTGAAGTCTCCCGTGTACAGTATGTTATGTCTAGCGCTCTCTATGTTCAGGTGAGCCAGACTAGATCCTAATATATGACCCGCATTGTACAGAGTTAGCTTTATATCTGGAGAAATGTCGACAGTTTCTCCATAGTCAAGCACGATCATATGGTTCATGAGGTTGACCACATCCCTCCAAGAGAAGAAGGGGATGATACCCATTTTCTGGGATAGATTGATGTAATCATATAGGAGGAGCATTATCAGATCTCTAGTTGGCTTAGTCAGGTAAACGGGACCTCTATAACCATACTTGAACAGAAGAGGGAGTACACCAGAGTGATCTAAATGTGCATGAGTGACTACCACGGCGTCTAACTCATCGAGCCTGAATATAGGTAGGTCAAATCTAGGGAATGGATTTTTTCCTCCAACACTCACGCCTGCATCTAAGAGAACTGTACTCTCGTTTGTATTGACTAAAATTGCACTTCTACCTACCTCTCTAGCAGCCCCTAGGAATGTCACGAAAAGACCTCTATTAGCTCCTATAGGTTGTCTATATATCCTAAAGGAGAGCTTCCTCATGATTTTCTTTCTATCAGAAGATCCAGATATCAGTATGTTGTAAAATGTGTCCAGAAATGCTGACTTGATCGTAGGAGCTCGTATTATAATAGGTCTCCATCCCGTTTCTTTCAGTATCTCTAATATATTTGATCCTCCCTTTCCAACGACATAGCCCGTTCTCTTAGCTACTATGTAGACCTCACTCGTCTCATGTACAAATTTTATATCTATTATCTCAGCCTTTGGTGGAATGAGTTTCCTTATGAACTCCACAGCAGAACTTTCGTCCTTAAGGGGCTTAGAGGCTAGAACTATTATCTTCTTCTTTAGAGTCTTGGCCGCGTTAGTAATGGCATCAGGTACATCCAAGACCTCCCTAGGATTCTCTGCATATACTACCACGAAAGGCCCTTCAAGCTCAACCTTAGTTATCTTCGTGTATCTGGAGAGATATTCTCTTACCCTCCTTTTAATTTGGTCAGTTGTTGCACTCTGCAAGAATAGGCCCCCACATGATTAGACCAGTTCTTTCCACAACTTTTTTATCTCCTCCTTAGGGATAAACACCACTCCCTCGTCCCTTGTTATTGTTACTACATCCGTACCATCCCCTGTAGCCGAATCTCTTTGGAGAGCTGCAATCATTGCTGAAAGAACTAGCCTGAGAGCTTCATCTCTGGACATATCAGGAGAGTAACCTTCCTCTATAACCGATATAGCTACGGGTGAGCCAGATCCTGTTGCTAAGTAATCCTCCTCCGTTAAAGTTCCGAAGAAGTCCACATTAAATAAATGGGGGCCTTCTCCATCTATCCCACCTACTATTAGATGCGCCATCAGGAAGAGAGGGCGGTAGTTCCTGAGCATGACAGATAACAGTTTCGCCATTCCTCTTATACTCATAGATCTTTCCATGTCCAATCTGTACAGCTCAGATATTGCTGTAACGTTATTCACTAGATACTGGCCATCTGCTACTAGTCCAGATATAGTTGCTACAGCATAGTCTGTAAGTTTTACTGTTTTAACAGCGCTTTTACTGGCCACAAAAGTACCACTCGTAGCTCTCTTGTCTGAAGTTATGATCACACCATCCTTGAACTTCACTCCGACTGTGGTGGTCCCCTTTAACAAACCTCTCAGATCATCCAGAACCCTCACAGGATTTCTAGCTTTTACATCACTCATGTACATATAATCACCTTAACAGATGCGATACTGGCGAAGTAGCTTCCCATCTGATGGGTCGGAATTGAATTAAAAGGATTCCGCTGAGAAGGCGTCAGTGAGGATAACATGCCCTATGAGGAGAGAAGGAGCCTAATTCCAGCTGAATTAGCTTTTGAAGGGTTTAGGTTCATCTTTGAAGGAATTACGGATACTTGCAAGAGTTGTAGACTAAAATCGGCCTGCGTAGAAGGGCTGGAGGAGGGAAGAGTATACGAAGCAATAGAGATCTTTTCAAAAAAGAGGTTTGAATGTCCCTTACATGGGAAGCTAGTCCTAGCAACATTAAGGAGGGCTAACATACTGGTAGCGCTACCCTCTGGGGTGATAGAAGGAGCAACAATACACTATAGACCAATAGAATGCGAGCTAGTTACTTGTAAAAACTTCCAGTACTGTAGGCCGGATGGTCTGAAACCGGGAGACAAGATTAAGTTAGTGAGGGAGGTCGGGCCTTTCAAGCCATTGTGCGGCAAGACCTCCGGGTTCAAGATATATGAGGTTGAGGTAAAATATTGATTAGGATTGGGGCGTACTTTCCTCTCTTCCTGGTATTTCGAACTCTTCTACAAATCTAACCTTCTTAATACTCTTAACATGCCTCATTATCAGCGATAAGGCACGTATCTTCCTAGAATAAGCATCTCTTAGCACATAAGCTTTAGAGGGTAGCTCCACCGTGACCACACCATCTCCAGAGGGCGAAGCCTTTATATCTTCAAACCCGACGTCAAAGGCGTCAGCCACTATTACTCGGACTTTGTCGACATCCTCCTCAACTTTCCTGACGACCTCCCCCTCAATAACGAGTTCCTTCCCTGCAAGTGGGTGGTTGAAATCTATGGTGACCCTTCCACCAGTTACCGACTTCACAATCCCTCTCTGCCCATCGATATAGACAAACTCACCGATCTTTGGCTGTATTCCTTCTCTCTCAAGCCTTTTGACTGAAAATACCTTAATTTTGTTTCTATCGTAATTGCCATACGCCTCTTCAGGTCCAAGCTCGACCGAGAAGGTCTCTCCTTCATCTAGCTGTAATACCTTCTCCAAGACCTTGGGAAACAAGTTCGTCTCGCCAGGTATGACAAGGATAGGCAGGTATACTGAGTCCTCTAAATAGATACCACTCCCCTTAGCTACTTCTTCTCGTGTAGTTTGGTATACTTCACCTGTATTGGCATCTTTTACCGTGAGATCTATTAGTACGAAGGATCTATCTGCCAACCCAAACACCTATGAGCTATAAGAAAGCAGGTTAATAAAATTGACCTACTATCCCTTGACCACACCCATTGGTCTAAGCCTCGCCACAAGTCTAGCTATACCTGCTCTATGAGTTACATTTACTACCTCGTCTACATCCTTATACGCCCCTGGTGCTTCTTCAGCAGCAACCGCATACGAAGCCGGCTTCACTATAATCCCTCTCTCTGCAAGCATTTGGACTATCTGGGTACCTCTATATATTCTCTTAGCCCTAGACCTACTCATAACCCTACCAGCACCATGCGCAGTAGTTCCAAAGGATTCGCTCATAGCCCTCTGAGTACCAACCATTA
>JAGGTZ010000182.1 GCA_021158805.1 Thermoproteota archaeon
CGGCTCTCCCCTCTTCAGCTGTAATTCATCAGGTCTCATATAGACTGAGAATCCCCCAAGCCGGTAGATTGCAGACTGGAAGGAGTTCCTAGTTCGGGTAGAGGGTTTCTTGAATAGAAGACCGATGGCTTTACCTTCCAAGGGCTTAACTCTTATTCCAGAATACCAAGCCTTCTTAAGATCCATGGATATCTGTATGAGGTATTCTAACTCCTCTCTAGTGAAATCTCTGGTTGTTATAAAGTCCCTTCCTCTGAGATCGAATAATGCCATCAAACCACCTCCTAGTTAGGTCGTAGGCAGTAAGAGAAGTACTTACCTAAGAACCTTTCCAAGATGCGGGGGGTGCTCAGTAAGGGGAAATTTAGTACAAAAATCCCGGTAATCGTATTGATTTTTTCTATCCCGCTGGACACACACTGTTATAGTTGTGGAGCTATATAATACCGTTATAATATCGTTATGCTGAATTTACATATAGTGCAGTAGGAATTTACACGATAAAGGTTAGTAGATGTTATAATCTAAAGAAGGAGAGCTCCTTCCGACCAATGAACATTTAAAAGGAAGCTCTAATCCTGAGATGGGGGGAACCTCATGGCCCTCGGTAAAGGAGCTCTCATAGGAGTAGTTGTCCTGATAGTAGTTGTTATAGCTGCTGCCTATCTTGTCTTGGCCCCAACTGGCCCGGCAGCTGGAGGAACGGTCAAAGTTGGTCTCATAGCCCCTCTCACTGGAGGTCTGGCTGAACACGGGCTAGACATGAAGCAAGCAGCCATTCTAGCAGTCGATGAGATAAATGAGCAGGGAGGGATCTTAGGCAAGAAAATCGAGCTAGTAATAGAAGATACCGAGTGTAACCCAACTAAGGCAACTGCTGCAGTTCAGAAGCTCTTGACTCAGGAGAATGTCTATGCAATATTTGGTGAGTACTGTTCTACTGTCACTTTAGCAGTCCAGCCATCGATAATGGAGGCAGAGAGACTACTCTTCGTTCCCGTCTCAGTAGCTACAAAGATCACTGAGCAGGGATACAAGTACACTTTCAGGACCTGTGCAAACCAGTGGATGCAGACCACTCAGAACGCTGATTGGGTTGTCGAGCATTTGAAGCCCAAGACCGCTGCCATGCTCGGGATAAATGATGACTATGGCAGGGAAGGCCTAAAGATTTGGGGAGAGAGGGTCAAGTCCAAGGGAGTGAAGATAGTTGCTGAGGAGTATTTCGATAAGGGAACAACGGACTTCACATCCCAGCTGTCGAAGATAAAGGCGGCCGATCCAGATGTCATATTCGTAGTGGCTAACATCAGAGATGCAGCTAACATACTCAAGCAAGCCCATGAGATAGGACTCTACAAGCAGTTCGTTATGCTTGGAGGAGTTACAAGCGATGAGTTCCTCAAGCTGGCTGGTGATGATGCACTGGGCCTCGTGCATGTCAGCTACTTCGAGCCAACTACCAAGAGAAAGGTAGCCAGGGAATTTGTAGAGAAGTTCAAGGAGCGGTGGGGAAGATTCCCGGCCATGTACGCAGCTGGAGTATATGACGCCTTCTTAGCCCTCAAGCTGGGAGTTGAGAAGGCTGGGACATGGGATGTTGACAAGGTTGCAGATGCCATAAGGTCCCTCAAGTTTGAGGGAGCCCAGGGATTAAGCATATACTTTGACGAGAAGGGACAGGCCCAGACCAAGGTATTACTAGTACAGGTCCAGAAGGTGAATGGTGAGCTACAGAGGGTAATTCTCTATCCTCCTGAGGACAAACAGGGAGAGTACATACCGCCAGAGAGGTTTAAGGGAGGTTAACCTCTCCTTCTTCCTAAACCATTCCTTTTTTATTTAGGTAAGGACGGAGGTGCTCTTAATGATAGTACAGCCCATAGAGGTAATAGAGCAAGTAATCCTTGGGCTAATGATAGGAGGCATCTATGGGATCATTGGTGTAGGTCTTACCATGATCTTCGGTGTAATGAGACTCAGCAACTTCGCACATGGAGAGTTTTACATGATAGGAGCCTACATAGCCTTCACTTTGGTATCTGTCATGGGAGGCGACCCGTACATAATTGCTCCACTAGCAGCGATAGCTGTCGGGTTAATAGGCATTCTCATAAATAAGTTACTATTCAAACCCCTCTATGAGGAAATGAAAGAGATAAAAGGAGGAGCTGCCTTCTATTTCCAAGATCTAAGGTTCATAATGCTGACAATAGGTCTCTCTATCCTGTTCGTAGACTTAGCTCTTGTACTATGGGGCCCAATCCCCTTATCAATACCAAGTTCCTTAACGGAAGTTAGGGTCATTATCCCAGGAGGTCTCTCCTTTAGTTTAGCCAGGATCATCACGTTCATAGTTGCTGTTGCTACTTTAGCAGCTCTCTATACGTTCCTTAAAGTAACTAAGACGGGCAAGGCGATAAGGGCAACTTCCCAGAATCCATCCGCTGCCATGCTTGTAGGCATAAACACCTATAAGATATATGACATCACTATGTTTCTATCAACTGCTCTAGCCGCGCTAGCTGGGTGCATCCTAGCCCCGATATACAATGTGTACCCAACTATGGGCTTGGATGTGGTCGCTAAGGCCTTCGTAGTGGTGATAACTGGAGGAATGGGAAATGTCATTGGAAGTATTCTAGCTGGCTTTCTAATAGGATTAGCAGAGAACCTTGGTGGGCTTTTCCTAGGAACTGAGTATAAGCAGGTCGTGGCCTTCATAATAATGATAATCGTGCTGTGGCTGAAGCCCGAGGGGATACTGGGAGGTAAGAAGTGATGTTAGGAATAAACCGGAGGATGATACTAGAAACCGCTAAGTACTACATCATAGTTGCCCTCCTATTAATCCCCCTACCCTTGGCTGGAGACTATGTAACGCATGTAGCTATACTCGTTATGTTATATACGATAACAGCAGCTAGCTTGGACATTCTGGTCGGGTATACCGGAAGGCTTTCACTCGGACATGCCGCATTTTTCGCAGTCGGCGCTTATACCTCGACACTCTTGGCCATGAATCTAGGCGTTAGTCCTTGGATAGGCATCTTTGCTGGAGGAATAATGGCGTCTATCTTTGGCCTAATATTAGGCATACCATCCTTGAAGCTAAGAGGCCCATACCTAGCAATTGCTACACTCGGGTTCGGAGTTGTCGTATGGCTCATGCTGATCAACCTAGATTGGTTAACGAGAGGCCCTCTGGGGATACCCGGAATTCCACCCCTGCCTGGCATAGGCCCGATAGATTTCAGAAATAAGGTATCCTTCTACTACGTAGCTCTACTATTCACCGTTATTAGCATCTTCCTGCTCCACTTACTAACCAAGTCAAGAGCAGGTAGGATCTTCGTAGCTATAAGAGAAGATGAGGATGCTGCACTTTCTATTGGGGTCGATGTCCCTCTATTCAAGGTATATGCCTTTCTCGTAGCCACATTCTTCGCAGGTATATCGGGCGGACTCTACGCTCATTACCTGAGGTATATAAGTCCAGAGATCTCTACTCTATCAGAGTCGATATACATGCTCTCCATGACGATAATAGGTGGTTTTGGTACACTAATAGGGCCGGTTATGGGTGCTATCGTCTTATCACTGCTGCAAGAGCTCCTGAGATCGTACTTAGAGTACAGGTACCTAATCTACGGTCTCCTAATAGTACTAGTGATGAGATTCTTTCCAAAGGGGATATATGGCATTATAGAACTGCTCCTTGAGAAAGCGGGAGGTGGTAAGTGATGAATATACTCGAGGTAAAGGGAGTTACAAAGATGTTCGGAGGCTTAGTAGCTGTAAATAATGTAAGCTTTGAGGTCTCAAAAGGGGAGATCTTTGGTATTATAGGGCCTAATGGAGCAGGGAAAACTACACTGTTCAATGTAATAAGTGGGTTCTATAGGCCCGATAAAGGAAGGATATTCTTTGATGGTAAAGAGATCACAGGACAGAAGCCGCATAAGTTAGCTAAGCTAGGTTTAACGAGGACTTGGCAGATAGTTAAACCTTTCCTGGGCATGAAGGTACTGGACAACGTCTTGGTTTCTATATACGCCACAAAGGGCATAGTAACTGGCATGAGTGAAGAGGAAGCCGTAAGAAAGGCCGAGGAGATCTTAGATTTCGTTGGTCTTC
>JAGGTZ010000205.1 GCA_021158805.1 Thermoproteota archaeon
TCTCCTAAGAAGACCACCTTGAGCTTTCTATCGCCAAAGAACTCTACAATAGTGAAAACATCAGCAAGAGCTTGTAGCGGATGGTATTCATCACTAAGCATATTTATCACTGGCACACCTGCCCATCTGGCTAGTTCCTCCAAGGTCGAATGAGACTTAACTCTAGCAGCTATGGCATTCACGAATCTGCTCAGGACCATAGCAGTGTCTCTTAAGGTCTCTCCTCTTGAGACTTGAAGGCTGCTTGTCGGTAATTCAAGGAACATGCCACCCAAATCATGCGTAGCTACCGCCATGGAGACCCTCGTCCTGGTTGAAGGTTTCTCAAATATTCCAGCAACATACTTACCCTTGAGTGGATAGGTTTTCACTAACCCCCATTTATGATCTCTGGATCTGTTTAAGAGTGCCTTAAATTCCAAGGGAGTGAAATCTAATAGTGTTATGTAATCCTTACCTTTGAGGTTTCTGATAGTATAAGCCATCTAAGATCACCGAGAAGTATTAGCTGGATAAGATAAAATCTATTGCCTCCTTGACATCGAACTGTTTAATGTCATCAAATCCCTGTCCGGTCCCCAAGAACAGAACCGGTCTCTCAGTGTAAAAAGACGCTACAAGCGGCACGGAAAGTCCAGATCCATCTATTTTCGTGACTACTAACGCATCTATACCTACTGCTTCGTTGAAAGAGTCACATTGATTAAGGACATCACTCCCGGCAAGTCCATCAATAACTAGAACCTTTAGATCAGGATTTACTACCCTCACGATCTTCCTGAGCTCTTCTACTAGATTTCTATCTAGGTAATTCCTACCTGCCGTATCTATTAAGACGTACCTGTAGCCCTTAGATCTAGCCATAGATACGGCATCATAGGCTACTGCTGCCGGATCTGAACCTCTTTGACCCTTAAAAATGGGGATGCCGGCCTTTCTGCAGTAACCCTCTAGTTGATCCCCGGCAGCTGCTCTATACGTATCTGCCGATACCACAAGGACGCGCTTACCTTCATCTTGTATCAATTTAGCGAATTTCACGATACTTAGTGATTTACCTACTCCGTTGAAACCGAGGAAAACTATTTTTATGGGAGGTTCTAAGCCCTCCAGTCGTCTAAGTGTTTGGTCCGTAGGTATTATCTTTAGGAAGATGTCCTTTATCACAGCTGTGACTACATCCTTTGGTTTACCCTTGCTCTCCTTCCCATCCAGTCTTTCAGACACCATATCCCTGAGCTTATCAATAATAGGTAAGGGCAATCCTTGGGAAGCTAACTCCAACTCTAAGGAGTCGAAGACCTCTCGTACGGATCTCTTAGTCCATCTTTTCTTAATAATTCCTCTTGACGCCAACTCATCAACTAATCTACCTAGCACGTGTTGCTTTCCCCCTCTGGGCCTTCTCCATTTCTAACTGTACCTTAGCTAAATTAAGACTTATTTCAGACATTCCTCTGTTAACTTCATCCAATCTCTCTTCTGCCTCCTTTATTGCCTCTTCCGGTGCCATCTTGGCATATATATTGCCCCCCATCAGAATCAAGGCTTCCTTAGCCTTTGCGCCCTCGACTATCAGTGATAGAAAGGAAGATACAGGAATTATCAGGGGTCCAATCTCCTCATTTTCGGCCTTCTGAAGAGCCTTTAGGGTCTCTATTGATCTCTCTAGATCTGTCTTAAGTATCGTGAGCCTGTTATACTCCTCAAGTAGGTATCTATATAAGGACTGGAGGAAATTAATATCCGCTGTTCTTTCCTGGCTCAAGGATCACACCTCCTGATATAGCTCAAGGTTCTATTTTAAGGGCTTCCGATAAATTCTCAATTTCCCTTGGAGTAGTTGGATATCCCACAATAGCACCTTTATCACTTGCAACTAGGCCTAGCTTAACGTAGCCAACTCCATTGTTGACAGTACCTCTTTCACACTCAACTTGAAGCAGATCAGATAGGCCTTTTAACTCAACATCATCAGCGGCAGGGGATGTCAAGCACCCTCTGTTGTTCACGACGACTAATGAGCCTACAATGGGCATTCCCCCTATCTTACCTCTTAATACGTCAACGCCTAAATAACGGCTGATGAGGCTAACTTCCTCGTCTGAAAAAGCTGGGTGGACTATAGCTCCATAGTCATTGGCTACTATATCGTTGCCCAATGCAGTGAGTTTGGTTGAAGGTAGAACGTGTACCTCCAGATCTAATGAATTCTTCAACTTCTCCAATTCGAAATCGGAGATTATAGGTGGGACTAGGAGGGACCTGCTATTCCCTACCACAAATATCCCAAGCATCTTACTATCATAAATGGAAAGCTCTACAACCTCAAGTCCGATAGACGAAGCTTCATCATTTATTAATCTCCTAGCTCCTATGGGGGCTAAAAGGTACTTTCCAACAGGCTTAAGATATACGCCTAGGTTTGAACTTCCGAATAACTTGGCTCTGAGAACTACCATTATTATTCCCTAGGCCGGCCATATCACAGCTAATTTTTCCTCTTCATCCATCACTACTCTTACTTTTACTTTGCCTGGGGGATTCTCAGCTCCCCTTGACCATAAGATCTCATTCAGCTCAGGCCTAACCTTTATTTGGTAGTCTTCTGGCACCTTGGCGTGTCTACGAATGAAGGCCTTTATGAACTTAACTGCCCTGGCTGCTCTCTTCTTCGGTGGATATTTCGCTCTGATTAAGATTCCCATGTTGATGTTGAAGGTCATCTCCTTTACCTCAGCCATCTAAATCACCTATAATTGTAATCTGCTTCTCCTCCAGTTCCTAAGTGGTCTAAATCTCACTTTCCTATTGGTTTTAGCATATACCCAAGCCGGTATTCTCCTATTCTCCTTAAGGGCTCTAGCATACCTTAACTTGCTACCTAATGATCTATGAGTGGCCATAACCATCACCTTCAGACTATTCTAATATTAAAGTCCCTCTTAGACCTCTCTGAAAGCTGGGCCAGTAGGGCCTTCAGCTCATCATCCCCTAACTTCCTAGCTAGGCGACCTGAGGAATATAGCTGAACCAAATATAATTTTACCTCATTAGCTAATTCAGGTTTTACTAACTCCACCCTCTTAAGTCTTTGCCATGCCTCTGTAGTTAAGAGTTGCTTGACGATAGCATCTATCTTTTGTAACTCCTTTGCTATCTCCTCTTCTTTCTTCTTTTTAGCCGCCATCTCAGCCATAAGTCTCTCTTGTAGCTGTCTAAGTGCCTCATCCTCCGAACTCATGGTACTTCCACCCTTCCAGGTGCCATTTTAAGCTCCTTCACTAAGTTAGCCGCTATCTTATCCAACAAAGAAACTCCTTTAGGTGTGATTCTCCTTCCTCTCCTCTCTACTTTCTCTACTAAGCCAGCAGATTCAAGCTGTTGAAGTATAAGTCTTATAACATGTCCACTGCCTTTGACGAATCTCTCCGGCTTTACACCTCTATCTTTCCGTCCTCCATACTTGGTCCTAAGCCTCTCAACTCCTACAGGCCTCCCTCCCTTGAGATATAATGTTCTGAGTATGGAGGCAGCTCTTATATACCACCAGTCATCTTGCATAGGTGGCCTCTCCTTATGAGCACCCGTTTTGGTGTAGTATGCCCATTCTGGTGGTTTTATAGGGTCAAATTTCTTTAGTTCCTCCTTTAGGGAATTTATTAGCATATCAGCCCTAACATCTCTAGCTGTTGTCAATGATATCACCCAATCACTTTTATAACCCTTCAACAAGCTAGTGGCGATATGGATATAAAACCATTGAGGTATTTTCTGGAGTAGATCTAACA
>JAGGTZ010000163.1 GCA_021158805.1 Thermoproteota archaeon
AAAAATTCCTTTGGATAGGTTGCTTCATGGCTTATCTAACAACTTATTAATAAGATGAATACCATGACGGAAGTTCAGAGAAATTTAAAATAAATCGAAGATAGTTAGATACTATGAATCTGAGATCAATCCTCAAAAAGCTACTAGACGGAGAAATAAGCTTGGAGGATGCAGAGAGAGAAATTAGGCTATGGGGTATAGAGGAGATAAGTGATATCGTTAAACTGGATTTTAGTAGGGAATTGAGGAAGAATCTTCCGGAGGTAATTTTCGCTGAGAGGAAGGATAATGAGACCTTGCGCAATACTGTAGAGAAGGCGATCGAAAGAAGTAGTAGGGCCATCATTTCTAGGGTGAGAGAAGACCAAATGAGCATAATTGATGAGTTTAGGGAGAAATATGATGTGATAAGCTCGCCTTACTCAAGAGTCATCGTTATCAGGAAGAGGGGGTACAAACCTCCTTCAACCGGGGGTAGAATCGGCATAATAACAGCAGGTACTTCTGATGTTCCTATAGCTGAAGAAGTCAGGCTTATAGCTGAGGAGGCTGGATGTAAGGTGATTAGAGTATATGATGCTGGTATTGCTAGCCTTAAGAGGTCAATAGATGCTGTTAGAAGGGTTCTATCTGATGACGTTGATGTTATAGTAGTAGTAGCGGGGATGGAGGGTATGCTTCCCTCAATAGTAGCTTCCCTTGTAGACGTGCTCGTGATAGGACTGCCTACTTCTGTAGGCTACGGCTTAGGGGGAGGGGGTGTTTCAGCATTATATTCCATGCTCCAGTCATGTTCCCCCGGTATAGTTGTGGTTAATATAGACAATAGTGTAGGGGCAGCCTATGCAGCCATATCTGTTGCTAATAGGGCTGCTATTGGGAGGGAATGATGATTGAATGTCCTAATTATAGATCCTAGGATAGCTGGTGTATCTGGTGATATGTTTTTGGGAGCTATAATAGATCTAATTGGAGTGGAAGATCCTCTGTATAGCCTAGCTGATGCTATGACAGATCTGCTGGATTACATTAGCAGTATAAAGATAGAGGTGAGGGACGTTAGGAAGAGGGGCATAAGAGCAAAACAGGTCTTCATGGATATAGACGAACATTTCCACCATATAATGGCATCTGATATAAAGAAGAATGCTGAGAAACTTTGCGAGATCCAAGGGCTGTCGGAGAAAGCAACTAATCTGGTGAGAAAGACTCTAGATGAACTGATAGAATCGGAAGTCGCTGTTCACGGGTATGATCCCTCTGAAGCCCACTTTCATGAGCTGGCTTCTGCAGACACTCTTCTCGATATAATAGGAACATATGCCCTGCTAGAGCGTAGCAACCTATTAGATAGCGAAATTTATGCTATGCCACCAGCTCTAGGGAGTGGTTATATAGAAATCTCTCATGGAAGACTTCCAGTACCGGCTCCAGCGGTCTTGGAGATTTTGAAGAGACATAAATTCCCAGTATCTTCTACACCCGTAGAAGCGGAGCTTACGACGCCGACGGGAGCAGCCCTCCTAGTCAGCTTGACCCATGAGGTGGTGAACTTCCTCCCCTCCATGACTATAGAAAGAGTTGGCTATGGAGCCGCAACTGGCGAATTTGAGAATGTGCCAAACATCCTACGATTGATACAGGGATCCAGAGAAGAATTGGTGATGGATAAGATAGTTACCTTGGAAACACACGTGGATGATGCGAACGGTGAGGTTCTAGGTCATATGGTAGGTAAGCTCATGGACGAAGGTGCCATAGATGTGGCCATAATTCCCATGATAACTAAGAAAAACAGACCAGGTCATCTGATAAAAGTTCTGGCCGAGCTGAGCAATTATCAGCATCTAATAGACGTTCTGATGAAGGAATCAGGCACTTTAGGCGTTAGGATCATAGAGACCCCGAGAATAGTAGCAAAGCGAACAAAAAAGCCGGTTCCTTTAATAATAGAAGGAAAAGAATTTCAGGTGAGGGTGAAGATCTCTAAAGCTTTAGATGGAAGTATAATAAGCATGAAACCAGAATATGAGGACCTAAAGATAGCTGCTAATCAGCTTGGTATTCCTCTGAGAGAGGTAATGGATCTAGCCAAGAAAGATATCATCGAGAGAAGTGATGAGATTGTAAGACTGGTCATGGGTCAATAGCGTTCTTCTCTCCCCCTTCTCTCTTCCCTCCTTTTCTTACCTCTCTAGTTGCACCATTCTTTCATTGAGAATTCTTTTCTTTTAAGCTACCTAGATGATCGCAGATGTAGCTATTATCATCAGAGCACCTAGGGGTTCCAGTCAGGCCTAGGTGTTCCCCCCATAAGTAGGCCTATTATTAGAGCGACGAATGGTTCTAGTGTCGATATAACGCTTGCGGTACTTGCTTCTACTATTCTAAGGCCTCTAGCTTGAAGAATATAGGCTATTGCTGCTGTGAAGATGCCCAAATATAATACGGAGGCCGAGGAAATCAGAGTTAACTTCAAGGAGAGGAAAAGTAAAGATGAAAAAGGTAAAAGCTCTATAGATGCCCTATTAAAGGAGAAACATCGACTTTTACGGATTGTAGCCATATAGTATGAGCTTTCTTGTATAAATTATCATACCTGCGTAGAATAAAGCTGACATGAGGTCAAGATATGCCTATCAAGCTAGGGCTGAATAATCCTTCCTTGAACTGGATTAGGATGGCTCCAGAAGTCGCTAAGATAATCGCTATTGTCTTTCTAGCTACAATTTTTCTTTTAGTATTAGAGGAGATAACAGAGTTACTATTGTTAGAGCTAAATAGAGCAGAGCCGCGGCTCTGTCTGAATACTCGATGCTGTAGATATAGATAATATTTTGGTATTGATAGTATTTCAGGTAAAATTCTCTAGAGTAATACTTATTATTAAAATGGTGTTACTGAACTGGATGACATCATGGTCACCTCTGGGAGAATGTGGAAAGTCCTCCTTCTTTCTTCTCTTCTCATCCCTATGATACCGCTACTAGGCCAGAATGAAAAACAGATAGATAAATATAGCATAGCCTATGGTGATTGGGGAGTTCCTACTCCTTTTCATCATCGTAGAGGGCCTTCTTATGTCTTGACCTCTTTCATATGGGATACTTTGATATGGAAAGATGACAAGGGGTTTGTACCATGGCTTGCCGACAATTGGACCTCCTCCAAGGACGGATTGACTTGGTTGATTCATCTGAGGAGCGGAGTCTATTGGCATGACGGTTCACCGCTGACAGCAAAAGATGTTGCATTTACCTTCAACTATCTTAAAAAGTATCCCTTCCCCTTCGGAGCTGCTGATGTCTCTATCTATCTGAAGAGCGCGAAGGCACTAAACAGCTCTACAGTGGAAATAGACCTGAAAGAGCCATATTCCGACTTTGTGGGCGTGTTCTTGGGGGAAGTATTGATAATCCCGGAGCATATATGGGGAAATGTGACCGATCCCCTTAAGTATGTGGATAAGAAGGCCTTCATAGGATCTGGTCCCTATAAACTTGTAGAATACAAGAAAGGCGAATACTATCTACTAGAGGCGAATGAGAAATACTTTATGGGTGTTCCTATAGCAAAGAAACTCTATTTAAAAGCAGTAGGAGGGCCAATGGGTGGAGATGCCTCTCTAGCTTTGAAAAGCGGGGAAGTAGATGCCGCCTCTTTCTATGGGTCTGATGTCGATGTTGTATCGACATTCAAGGGAAGCTCCTCGTACAAAATCCTAGAGGGACATAGCTACTGGGTATTGGAGCTTATATTCAATTGTAAGAGATATCCTTTCAATTTGAGGGAGTTCAGGGAATCTATAGCATATGCCATAAATAGATCGGAGATAGTAGAGAGAGTCCTCCATGGAGGTGGTGAGGTTGCAAGCTTGGGAATAACTCACCCAGATTCCCCATGGTATAATCCAAATCTCCCGAGATATGAGTACAACAAGAGCAAGGCTGAGTTGATGCTGGACAATATGGGCTTCAAGGATAGGGATGGAGATGGTATAAGAGAATCACCCAATGGAACTAAACTTTCCTTTGTAGTACTATCCGTGAAGAAATATGCGCGAGAAGCTGAATTAATAAAACAGCAACTAAAGGATATTGGTATATATCTGACGATCAAGATGATGGATTATAAGCCGATGGATAACTTACTTGACAAGGGAGACTTTTTCATGGCAATAACAGGTCATGGGGGCATCTCCTATTTCTGGCCTGGAATAAAGTCCAAAGTTGACTGGCCAGCGCACACCTATTCCAATGCAACATTCCAAGAGCTCTATGATAAGTTCTATATAACGGTAGATAGAGAGAAGAGGAAGATGTTAGCCAATAAGATGCAGTTGATCATAGCGCAAGATCTTCCAGTAATTGCTCTTTACCATCCTAAGACCTATTGCATTTACACATCCTCTAAGCCAGTTAACTGGTTCTGGACACCTAGGGGGATAGCCCATGGGATACCCATATGGTGGAATAAGATCTCCTTA
>JAGGTZ010000059.1 GCA_021158805.1 Thermoproteota archaeon
CTAAGTTAGAAGTAAGGACGAGGTAGGCTAAGGTCTTTCTTCTCCTATACATCCGTATAATCCTCAAAACCACGTAGCTGTCTTTTTTCTCCATATTAACTTCCTCTAAGGGTTTAGTCCAAAAGGCCCTGGTCTTACATACCTCTTTATACCATTCTAAGAAGTCTAGTAGGCTCTTAAATCCGAGTAAGCCTCATTCGACATTTTGCAATACCACGAAGGCCTGCAACGAAAGTTGCTGTTATATCTAGCATAATTTCAGTTTTACTATTTTTCTAATTTTAATTAATTTTTAGATAATCTGGATAAATTAGTGCCTAGATTTTCCGGGATGGCTCATGTGTACCGTTGGGAAAATATTTTTGAGCGGCTATTTCTCAGTCCTAAGGGGCAATGAAGCTGGAGGGGACACCTGAGTGGTGATGATACACCCCTCAGGCTGAGCCCACTCTTTAAGCTAGTCTACCTATCAAAACAGGGCTGTACTATTAAGTGAGCTGAACTCCTGTGGTCCTCATCGTAGAGGTATACCGTCAACCTATGGATGCTGCTTCATCTAAATCCTTCATGAGGACTGCCTTCTCATACGCTTTAATTACATCGGTCTTAGTAAGTATCCCCACGAGCTTACCGTCCTCGACGACTGGGAGTCTTCCAACACCACACTTTAACATGAGTTCCACGGCTCTATGCACAGTATCCTCTGGAGATATCTTGATTAGGCTCTTACTCATTACATCCTTCACTTTGACCTTGGGCCATAACCTCTTGTGGACCTTCATCAGCTCTGAGAACGTGATCATGCCTATGAGATCGCCCCTCTCATCTACAACTGGAAAGCCCATGTGGTGAGCATGAAGCATGAGTTCATGGATGTCCTGTAAAGTGTCCTCCGGCTTGACCGTGACAACATTGTTTATCATTACATCCTTCACCTTTATTCTGTCCAGCACCCCTAAGCCGAGAACAGGCACCTTCTCCCCTTTCTCCTCTAATTCCCTAGTATACATGGTGTTCTCCATTAGGAATAGGGAGAGGAAGTATGATGTAGCGCACGATGCTAGAAGCGCTGGAATGAGGGCATAGTTCCTTCCTAACTCTGTTGTTAGCACCACCGCGGTGAGAGGAGCCCTGGCAGCAGCAGAGAAGTGAGCAGCCATCCCAGCAATGGCGAAGAGCTCAGGTCTCGGGAAAATAGATGGGTATGCGAAATGTAATAGCTGACCAAAGGCCGCACCTACAGCCGCCCCCATGTACAAAGTAGGCGTGAAAATACCTCCAGAACCACCTGATCCTATGGATAGGGATGTTGCTATCAGTTTTATGCCTGCTAACAGTATCAGGAAGCCCAGAACCCCTTCTCCAGCTAGTATCTTATTCAGCCCGTCAAATCCAGGTCCTAATATTCCCCATCCTAGGGACCAGTAGGCTATAAGGCCGGTCCCAAGCCCGCCTAGCGCTGGCTTTACCCATTCCGGTATCTTCAGGTCGTTGAATTTGTCTTCGACCTTGTAAAGTACCTCTACCCATACCTTCGCCATTAGGGCTACGATGATACCCAGAGCTAGGATGAGGATTATTTCAGGTACTGAGGGAAATGCCTGAGGTGGTATTACTATTACTGGTTTAGCTCCCCTTAACGTCCATGATACGGATACCGCTGATATCGAGGCTAAAAAAGCTGGTATAAGCTCTATGGAGTGAACAGCACCCATTAGTATCTCAAAACCGAAAAGCACTCCTCCTAGAGGAGCATCAAATGCGCTCGATATCCCTGCTGAGAGGCCCGCTATCAATAACATCCTCCTAGGCCTGATTGGGAGCTTGAATATCTGGGCTAGAAACGAGCCTACTCCGGCTCCAACTTGTCCTATAGGTCCTTCTCTTCCCGCGCTTCCCCCCAGACCGATAAGGGCACCTGAGGAGATTATCCTAGCTATTGGGACCCTTATCTTTATTATTCCTTCCTTATGAAGGAACGACTCCAAGACATTGGGGATGCCGTGTCCTTTCACCTCTGGGGCAAATCTCCACGTTATTAGGCCTGAGATCAGACCCCCTAAGGTAGGAGCCAGTATCAGACCTATGTCAAAGGGGCCGAGCATATACATGCTCTCCAAATACTCAAGGAACCCCCTGAAGATCTCTATAGAAGTGTCAAGCGCTACCGCAGATGCACCGGATATGGCACCGGCTACCATAGACAGGATCTCTATCTTTCCATACCTCCTAGCAAGGCTTACTACCTTTTTCCAACGCTCTTTCTTCCTCAGTTCCCGCTTTGGCTCAATCAATTATGGTCCCTTTGAGGAATCTTCCGAAATTTAGGGTTCAAATTTAAGCCAATAAAGTTTGTGTTGTCGAGTGCTCCAGCTGTCCATCCACTACCCCCTCAACCGAGGGCTTCCATTACTCTAAATTGAGGGAATGGGGCTATAGAAATTATATCTATCCTCTACATCTTCATAACGACCTCTCTATGGAAGTTACTACTCAACGAGGGGTAATATCCTCTCTCTGATGAATTTTAGAGCATCCTCCAAACTCAGTTTTGAGAAGAAAGTGACCACACAATTCCTGGTTAGGCCTATGACGAGGCCATCCTCAGGTTCAAAAACCACATACCAGACCTTCCCCAGCTTCAGATACTCTTGGTAGAGACCTGTATTAGCCAGCTGTGAGCCGTACAATGATAGTTTATCTACATTAGGTAGCCTAACATCATCGAAGAATACCACTTTAACGGTCTCCATTCTTTCCTCGAAGAACCTCCTTAGGGTGTCAGGAGAAATTCTGGCCTCTTGAATGACACCCCTCTCCGCAGACAGCAATGATGAGAGCTGATTCGCTATTCTATTAGCCCTCGCCTTCTTAGCGGCTACCACTAAATAGATGATATCCCCACGCAAGTGAAACTCGAAGTAGGTCCTAACGGTTAGCGGGGCTTTGAAAACTTCATCTTTGTATGTAGTGGAGATTATGAAGTTCTCCTCGAATGTTCCCCTAAGGGTATCTTCTACGATCTCTAATTCGGAGATTCTTGAACCTACCTCTAGCTCTCTGCCCAAAAGCTCTTCTCTCTCTATCAGACCATACCCTTTCAATCTATGAGCTATATCAGGAAGTGATAGCCCAGCTCCCACTGTAAAGACCTTAGCAGCTAAGACCATCTTGGTTTTCAGAAATGGTAAAAGATATAGAGTTTTACCACTAGAATTAGCAGGTGGACGGGATAATCAAGGAGGTAATTTTAGAGAACTTCATGTCATACAAGTATGCTAGGGTTCCGCTGAAGGACGGCGTTAACCTAATCATGGGACCTAATGGTTCTGGGAAGTCCACCATACTCCTAGCTATTTCCGTGGCTTTAGGCCAGACATACACCGAGAGGGGGAGGAAGCTCAGCGATCTCATTAGGAGAGGGGAGAACTTTGCCAGGGTAACGGTTGTAGTGAACAATAGGCCCATTGGGGGGAAGAGACCACTTCCTTGGTTCAAGAGCGATGATGTCTTCTTTAGTAGGTATATTCGGGGAGATGGACAGTATTGGCACGAGGTAAATGGGAAGACCGTTGCAAAGGCCCAAGTAAGGACTTATCTGAAGAAGATAGGACTAGATCCCGATAACATGCTGATAGTCATGCACCAGAACATGGTAGAGGAGTTTGCGTTTCTTTCTCCTCAGCAAAAGCTCCTTCTTGTGGAGGAGGCTGTAGGATTGGGTCAATATAGACTAAGGATCTCAGAGGCCATGAGAGAACTGGAGATGGCATTAAGTGAGGAGGAGAAGGCTAGGGAAATGTTAGAGAAAGCTGATCAGACGATGAAATACTGGGAGGAGGTGTATTCGAAGTTTAAGAGGAAAAAGGAATTGGAGAGCAGGGCCCAGCTACTGAGGACAGAGCTAGCTTGGGCTCAGGTAAGGGATAGGGAACTGAGGCTTAAGGAGATAGAGGAGGAGATTCAAAACCTAGAGAGGGAGATTAGTGAGACAGAGAACTCAATAAGGGAGCTTCTAGAGAAGGAAGGTTCTCTAAAAGAGGAAATAGACCGTGTAGAGGAGGAGATCCTTAGCGGAAAGGAAATAGAAGAGAAATTAGGTGAGTTAAGGAGGAGATGGATGGAATATGCCTCGGTCCTTGCGGAAAGGAAGGTCTTGGAGTTCAAGCTCCAGCTCCTAAATCAAAGGAAGACCGATCTCACTAAGGAACTAAAGAAAGCTGAAAGGAGAGTCAAGGAAGCAGTAGAAAAAGCTAGTAATCTTGGAGAGAGAATTGAGACTACTAGAAGCATCCAAGAGATAGAAGAGGAGATTAAAGGGGTAGAAATTGCCATAGCTGCGCTAGGGAGGATCCCTCCGAAGGTAGAGGAGGCATATGAGAAGTACAAGGAGATATACTCCCAGTTAAGGGAGAGGGCAGAGCAGGCCATCGAGAACAGAAGAAGGTTGTCGGAAGAGTTAGAGAGGAGGAAGGAAATCTGGAGGGATAAGGTGAGGGAGGTCATAGAGAAGGTAAATGACCTCTACATGAAGTTCCTATCGAGGTTAGGAGGTACGGGAGAGATCAAGCTAGTAAATATGGACGACCTAGAGAATGCGGGGCTAGAGATCCACTCGGACTTCACAGGATTAGGTCTAGTCCCCCTAGACCCATATAGACATAGCGGAGGGGAGAGATCTGTAACTGTTATGTGCTTCTTCCTAGCGCTGCAAAACTACATTAGATCGCCTTTCAGGGCTGTAGATGAATTTGATATCCATATGGATCCTAAAAACAGGGAAGATATACTGCAGATGATCTTCGAGCTTGCGGGAGAGGGTAGCCAGTATGTGATCATAACGCCGACGCCACCAGCCAGGATCCCAGAGAACGCGAACATAATACTTGTACAGAAGGTCAGAGGAGTCTCAGCAGCCGAGGGTGTCCCTTCATGACGGATCTAAAGCAGTTATTGGAGGAGCTCATTAATATCATTAAGATGACATCAGATCCCTTCAAGGTTAGAGTGGAGGAGATTTTAGAGGAGCTCTCGAGCGCTCTCCCAGAGATGGAGAGCGAGGACCTGCAGGTGGATGGGGAGATAATCTCCTTGCTAGCCAAGGTGGTAAAAGAGCAAGAGGAATGGGTGAAGAGAGAGGCCTCCATCGCGGCTATAGG
The DNA here is from genome assembly GCA_021158805.1 of Thermoproteota archaeon. Lineage (GTDB taxonomy): Archaea > Korarchaeota > Korarchaeia > Korarchaeales > Korarchaeaceae > Korarchaeum. The sequence continues at coordinate 5,160 of JAGGTZ010000059.1, forward strand.
TAAGATAATAGCCTTGCTCAAGATAAAGGCCTTGGACAGTAAGGGACTTGCGAAGGAGCTTCTGGAAAACTGGAACCCTATAGCTGATTTAAGTCAGGTAACTTTCGCTGAGGTCTACCTCGCCCTATCCTACCTCAAGTCCAAGAGGGAGTATGAGCTAGGTGAGAGGATCACCCAGGGCTTTGAAGTCACTATGCCCGAGCTAGGGGTGGATATAAAGCAGTTGATGGATGAGCTTGAGGAGGAGCTAGCCGATATTTTAAGGAGGGGCAAGGTCCCCTATGGAGAGGTAATCAGGGGTAAAGATATCATGGATATGCTACTTAGAGCTTATGCCCTATCCTGTCTAGCTACTATGGGCAAGGTGACCATAACCTACGATCCCCTTCAAGATGAATATTATGTGGAGAGGGCTGGGGAGGGAGAATCATATTCCCAAGTCGTCCAGTTGGGGAGGTATGTAAATGCCGACTAGAACGCCCTCCGAACTAATAAAAAGAGCAGCAAGGCTCCTTCTCTTCCGTTCAGGAATGAAGCCGGGGATAAAGGGATGGGAGCTCGCAAGGTCTCTAGGAAAAGACTATCTTCAGGTTATAAGGGCTTTAGATGAGAGGTTAGCAGAATTAGGGTTGAAAGTAGTAGCTGTCAGCCAGGATGGTGGGAAAATCAGTCTTTCAGAGGGAAAGGACTTAAAAAAGGCCACTTTCCTAGTTGTCCTTAGAGGACCCGTATCTGTTCAGGAGGCGAGGACTTCCGGCTGGAGAATCGATGATCTGGCAATGCTCTCGGTCTCCCTCCTATATCTACTTGCAAAAAATGGTTCTGCTTCATATAGGGAGATCCTAGACGTACTTAGGTCTAAGTTCAAGGGACCCAGGGTAGAATATGTTCTCGACAGGATGATCAGGATGGGCTACTTAGAGCAGGAGGATGATCGCCTGAAGATAGGATGGCGCTCGAAGGTAGAGATAGATCTCAATAAGTTAATGGGAGATTTTGAGGCCTGATTCACCGCTGCATCCGCCTTTTGGTGTACATGTAAAGCTCTTTGAGTATATCTTTCCCTTTCCAACCTTCTAGGAATCCCTTGACTTCCCTGAATCTTAATCCAGCGGCTCTAGAGATTATAGCGTTAAGACCGTATTTACTGAGTAGCTTAACGCTTAGCCTTAGGTTGAGACATCCCTTCCCCTTTATGCCGGAACACCTCCTCAGCCTCGAGCTCATCTCATCCTCATCAATTAGATCAAAGGCCAGATTTGAGGAGCCACATATAGGGCATTTAGGGATCCTGAGTTCTCTAATGGGCAAGCTGAAGACGTGATTACATTCGAGGCAACCAAAGGTAACAAATTCGTTTAAGATCTTCAGCTTGAAGTTTAGGAACGAGATTATTTGCCTCTTCTCCGGGTTTACTGGCTCTAGGAAACCTCTTAAACTCCTAACATGCTCTATAGTAAGGGGAGATGGCCCTTTGCAAGCTTCTACAGTTATCTCCCCATTATTCACTGCTCTGATGACTCTTAGAGCATTCTTCACATCGAGATCTTTCTCCATCACTTCCTTTAAGGCTTCCCTATAGGGAGGAGTACCTTTTAAGCCTATAATAAGTCTCTCTACAATCCCCTTCGTCAGCCTAACCTCCTTCTCAATTACACCCATCCTCCTCGCTACCTGCTCGAGTCTCCATCTGAAGATCCTACTTTCCTCCACAGCAGCTTTCAGATCCTTAAGGAATTCCTCCTCACTCACATTGAAAAGTCCTAAGATCTCCTCAGTACTAGCTTCCGATCTTATCACTATCCTGTAAGGCTTCTCTGATATATGGACGGGAAGTCCAGTGAGCCTAGAGATCTTGTATCCCAAGAACCTAGCCAGTGCTCTGTTCACCCTATTACCGAAGTGCGCATGTACTACGGTCAGGCCATCTGCGTCCTCAATTACGATCCTGTTATGAGTCGGAACTGCCATATTAGATCTTGCCATTTCATAAGTGCTTCTTAGAGCCCTTTTCGTGGTCTCTACATCTGCTTCGAATTTTCCAGCCATGATCTTAGCTATTTCCTCTAAGGAGACACCCTCTTCAACGAGCTTAGCTACCTCTCCCCTTATCTCACCAACTCTCAGAGCTACATCAAATGGGACTGGTATCTCCTCCCCAACCCAGCTGGGGATAGCGCTCTCATAATCCTCAGTTGGCTCCACGTAAACGGTATCCTCTGTGAGGGAAATCACCTCCCAGGGGATCCCTCCTATGATGAACCTCGCGCCTATATCGCAATATTCTGCAACGAAGTGGTCGTCCAAGAAGCCTATGAACTCCTTAGTAGCCCTATTTATCACGGAATACTGCCTGACTTCAGGTATAGTGGATAGTACATCATAGAAGTACTTATATCCCCTCTGGGTGACCCCTAATCTCTCCCATATCTTTCTGAGGAGGCCTATCTCTACCATAAAATCTATTAACTCATCTAGCTCCTCCTTCGTAATTTCCCTGAAAGGAGAGGCTCTCTTAACTAGCTCGTATATGGAATCAACTCTCCCTAGCCCTGTCATGACTAGACCTATTATCTCATGAGCCAATACATCATAGGGACTCGTAGGAATCTCGGACGGCTCTATCTCCTCCTTCTTCAGTTTTTCTACTAGTACCATGGCCTCCAAGGCATTGTCGCTATCTCCGACAATTACTACACCTCTGCTCACCCTTCCGAGCGCGTGTCCAGCCCTACCAACCCTTTGTACGAGCCTCCTTACCTCTCTAGGTGAGTTAAACTGTATCACGAAGTCAACATGCCCTATATCTATGCCGAGCTCCATGGAAGATGTGCATATTACCCCCTTTAATCTCCCTTCCCTGAGCATGGACTCTATGTTAACCCTCTTCGTTTGGGATAGGCTTCCGTGGTGCACGTAAATTGGGTATTCTTCATCCCATAGCATGAACCTACTCCCGAGGAACTCCACCATAGGTCTCGTATTCGTGAATATGAGGGTCGTCCTGTTCTCCTCTATGAACTGTCTCATTGCTCTCAGTCTAGCGGCCATATCATCTGTGACCATGAGCTTTCCCACTAAACTCCTTCCCTTCCTTGGATCGGGCCATACAACACTGACATCTATCCTCTTAGCTACTGGGGTATAGACTATCTGACAGTCCTCATCGCCAACGAGTAGCTTAGCAACCTCATCAGGATTTCCAACAGTTGCAGATAATCCCACAATCTGTATCTTCCTTCCAACATGGGCTTTAAGTCTCTCCATCAGGATTGAAAGCTGAACTCCTCTTTTGCTATCAGCTACCTCATGAACTTCATCTACAATTACCCATCTAAGAGATCTAAGGCC
>JAGGTZ010000208.1 GCA_021158805.1 Thermoproteota archaeon
AACCCCTTAAAGATAAGCGAAACGTCTCAGAAAGCTTTATAGTAGACCTTAGCCAATAGCTTGGTCAGCTTTCAGAACTAGGCATTAGCCTCCCAACCTTGGTCAAGAAGACGGCAATCTTTCTTCCTAAATTAGTCAGTTTAAGCCTGCTCTTGAAGGGACAACGGATATATATAACTCGCACGATAGAAGATTAATAAGGGGAACGCTCTCTTGACTGATAAAAGGCCATATAAGGTCTTAACGAACGGCCTTCTCATACCAATTCCTCCAGGAGAGTTAAGGTTGGAGATATATAGAACTAACATCATTCACATCAAGTACACACCTGATGTATCCATGCCTCAAAGAAAGAGCCTTATCGTGATAAAGAAGCCCTCACCGACTAGATGGGATCTTAAAAAAGTAGGCTCAAAGCTAATCATGCGTACAGATGAAGTGGAAGTTCATGTAGATCTTGACACTAAAGCCATATCCTTTTATAACTCATCAGGTGAACTTGTGCTTAAGGAGGGGAGAAGAAGAGCAAAAGACATTGAAGTAGCAGGCGAGAGGGTATTTCAGATTGAGCAGGAGTTCATAATATCAAGCAATGAAGGACTTTATGGTCTCGGCCAACACCCAGGGATCTTCAATTACAAAGGCCATACTATCACGTTGATCCAGAGGAATTGGGACGTAGCTATTCCCTTCCTCATATCAAGCAAAGGATATGGTATTCTATGGGACAATTATTCAATGACAAGAGTTAGTAGCTTTAAAGATGATGAAGGTGAGAAGCTCATCTGGTGGTCCGAGGTCGCTGACGCTATAGACTACTACTTCATATATGGGCCTAGGCTGGATGATGTGATAGCGTCATATAGATGGCTTACTGGTGAGGCTCCTCTACTTCCCAAGTGGGCTTATGGCTACTGGCAGTCTAAGGAGAGATATGCTAGTCAGGATGAAATAGTAGAGATCGTAAAGAGGTTTAGGGAGAGGGGAATACCCATCGATGTCATAGTCCAGGATTGGAAGTACTGGGGTAGACATGGATGGAATGCCTTCAAGTTCGATGAGAAGTACTATCCCGACCCAGCTAAGATGGTGGCCGATCTACACTCGCTAAACGTTCGCCTCGTGATCTCAATATGGCCCATCTTCGACTCTCAAACTGAAGTCTTCAGGGAGATGTCCAAGAGAGGATACATATGCCCTGGAACACTATGCTATGACCCCTTCAATGAGGGCGCTCGCGCACTATACTGGGAATACATAAAGAAGGCCTTCTTCAGCATAGGCGTAGACGGCTGGTGGCTTGATGCAACAGAACCAGAGACTGGCGTCGGCTGGTCGTCCTTTTACACGCCCTTCCACGACACCAAAACCGCGATGGGGCCTGGTGCTCGCTATCTCAACGCCTATTCGCTAATGACAACAAAAGCCGTGTATGAAGGACAACGCAGAGACTCTAACAAGAGAGTGGTCATATTGACACGCTCAGCATTCGCTGGCCAACAACGATATGCAGCCATCACCTGGTCTGGAGATATATGTCATGATTGGGGAGTGCTTAGGGAGCAAATCCCAGCCGGCTTAAACTTTTGTCTCTCAGGCTTACCATATTGGACCATGGACATAGGAGGGTTCTTCAGCGGCAATCCAGAGAGCGAATCCTACAGAGAGATATTCGTAAGATGGTTCCAGTGGGGCGTCTTCTGTCCCATCTTTAGAGTACATGGAACTACATATGCTAAAGAGCCTTGGCGTTTCGGTAAGAAGGTTGAGGAGATATTGGTCAAATACATTCACCTGAGGTATAGGCTACTGCCCTACATATACTCCATAGCATGGAAGGTGACTAGTGAAGGATTCACCATGATGAGAGCACTAATCATGGACTTTAATCACGACTCCAATGTCATTAATATAGATGATCAATACATGTTCGGACCCTTTATAATGGTGAGCCCAGTCACTCTGCCCAGAGCCACACGTAGGAGAGTATACCTTCCCAAGACTTTTGGAGGATGGTATGATTTCTGGACAGGCAAGAGATTCGAAGGAGGGCAGAGCATAGAGGCACCTGCCCCTCTCGATAGAATACCTCTTCATGTAAAGGCAGGCGCCATAATCCCCATGGGCCCCTACCTTCAATATGTTGATGAGAAGCCCGCTGACCCCATTGAGCTAAGGATATACCGTGGTGCTGATGGAAGTTTCGAGATCTATGAGGATAATGGCAAGGACTATAACTACGAGAAAGGGTCTTACGCTATCATACCCATAAGGTGGGATGAGAAGGAGCAGAAGTTAATTATAGGTAGGAGGAAGGGCAAATTCGAGGGCATGCTAGAGGAAAGAACCTTCCTCATAGTGTGGGTTCGTGAAGGACACGGAGTGGGCATTGAGCCAGCTAAACCAGATGTTGTAGTTCACTACAATGGACGGCCAGTAGTAGTCAAGTATCCTCATTAAGGCTGTTCTCAAAGCTATCAATCGAGATAGCTAAATAATATGTTCTTAATAAGTATACTATTGATACTGGCTATGCAGTTTAGTGAGACAAAGAATAGAGAGGAGCTATGGATCTCTGTTCTCTCGCCTAGAGCTATAGTTACAGTTAACTGCCTCCTAACTGATATAATGACGGGAAAGAGACCAAAACAAGTGGTACTTCTCAGCGAGATAGATAGCGGACAGAACATAGTCAAGGCAGTTAGCGAACTATGCAAGCTATGGTTAAACTACGATGTTACCGTAGAGATATTTAAATTCAACCCCCTAGACGAAGAAATTCTGGACATACTAGAGAAGACATACCTAAATCAAGGAGACAAAGTGTTAGTGAATATAACTCCAGGAAGGAAAATAGACGCATTACGACTCTACGCTATGGCTAGAAGACATGGATGTAGTATAAGATATCATTAC
>JAGGTZ010000148.1 GCA_021158805.1 Thermoproteota archaeon
AGCCACCAGTACCATCCCCTACCTCTTCCACCCCACCATAGCCATGGCCACCAGTAGTACCACCAGCTCATGGCTCCCCCGCCAATATAGACTTAGACTATCTTAAAAGAGTTACCCTAATCTAATTACCCATCTGGTCCATATTCGTCCAGAATTGTGAGGATAGGAATGGAAATTATAAAAGATTTCCCTATGGATAAGGACTTTAGGAAAATCATTAGTAAGCTAAGATCTACTTCCAGTATATCGCCTCAAAGGTATCTCTTGGAAGCCTAATTCCCCTCCTCTTCCTCCTCTTCTTCGATATGCTCTCCCTATACTTCTTTTTACATTCTCTGCTGCAGAACTTCTTTCCCTTCCAGACATAGGGCTTCTTTGTTATCGGTCTACCACAGTAGGCACATCTAGGAGTTCCAGATATGATGGCCACAATCTTCCTTAGGATAGACCGTTCCTTCCTTTTTGAGGAATCTCTATGATATTCCATCACCAGTAATGGAAGCTTTTCCCTATAAAGATGTGAGTGCATTCCATGTCTTCGATCCCACAAAGACCGTCACGGATCGGCTAAGTCCTTTCAGAAGCCTGAAGGGAGTACACTTTCATTACTAATGTACTCTCTGCATTTTTATTTGTAGGGAGGAGACCCTATTGGTCCTTCAAATGCCTTGGAGGCTGTTGATATTTCTGACGTTTGGGGTTGCTACCTTAATCATACTGTATCTAGCCAGTTACAGGGGAGAAGATGTGAAGGTCTCCGAGCTCGAGATAAGATGGCCTGGGCCGGAGGAAACTAGTGGGAGATGGTGCGGATCAGGAACTAGGAGCGCCTCCATAGAGACCATACTAATATCCTGTGATGAGAAATGCCACTTACTGCTGAGGTATTGGATATTTACTCCCATGAGTACCGATGTAGAGGAGAACATCCCCCTAGAGATATTGAAGGATGGGAGGAAGATTGGAGAGGAAAACATAGTTGCTAGGAAGGAGAAAACGAGCATGTATATCCAGACACCCGTTGTACTTCTAACTATTCCAAACGATGCTGAAATAAGGGTATTCGAGTCATCGGTAAAAATTCCTCATTACACAGGGAGGGATTGGAGATCACCACAGGTAATCTATGTTAAGGGATCACTTAGTGGCTGGAAGCGAATAGGGCTTGGAGCTTATACCCCTCTCTGATGGACTATTCGCGGTTAGGTGGAGGGGAGGAGCTAAACTCTCCTGCGGGAGCGTCTCGATGGATTCGAGGGAAATAAGTTCTGAGGGAGAGTTTGCTCTGATTTCCGTAGGTAAGGGGTGTAATGTGGAGGTAGGGGGACAAAGCATATTTCTTGAGCCGGGATGGGCTTAAAGTCACTACCCTCCTTCTAACTAAACTGTTAACAGGCTACTATTTCGGAAGAGTTATTAAGCCCCACCGGCATCAGGCAATGATGTATTCTGTCGTAGTGAATCTGAGATCCCCCAAAGATTGGAGGCTGAAGGTTCAGGAATTCGTTGCAAGGCTAGAGGATAGATTTGACGGTAGGCTCCTCCTTCTCGTGGCTCTTCCCTCTCCCAGCGATCTCCTCTATGATTCGAACGTGCTTGTGGTGTTAGATGATATAAGGCCAGGAGACCTAGAGGCAGTGGTTTCCCTAGCTCCCGAGGACGTCAATCCCCTAGTCGTTCCTAGTGGAGACAGGGATGCTATAGATGCCTTTCTCCTAAAGGGTGGGCTTAGGATTGGACATAAGGGCTAAGTCACATGAACTGATGAGAGAGGCAATTAAAGACTTGGAGGTAGGATGCTACAATAAGGCAGTGAGCGCAGCATATTTCTCCGTGAGGCTAGCTGCCGAGTCCGTTCTTAAGGGACTAAAGACGAGGAAAGATGACAAGATAGCTAATGCCCTAGAGAAGATCCTATCTAGAGAGTTAGGGGTGGAAAAAGCTAGAGATATTAAAAACTCCTACATGAAGCTCTTTGTAGCGAGGAAACTAGCTGATCACAGGCCCATATCGTTTAGTAAGGATGAAGCTGAAGCATATGTGAGGATAGCAGGTAGGCTAAGAGAGATATTGTTGAAGTTGTAACTGCAAGATGCTCGTGGCAAGTGCCTTCCATGTGGTGAAGCAAAAATAGAGTTCTACTGAAATGTGATCTGTAGGAGCAGGATCAAGAAGATAGTGGCTAGCGTCGAGATGGCTACGGTGATATCCTTTCTCGGCAGTAATTTATCCAATAACTTGTCAGCTAGATATCCCGCTAGAACCGCAGATACCGCGTTAGTGAGGGACAGTAATAATATTTGGGAAAATATTCTCGCATCTGTGTGAGAGGAGCAGCCCACCTATCGCTATGAGAGTCAGGTTGATCCAATCAAGGAAGCTTAAACCAAATTTCCTTTCATTCCCGTCTTTCTTGCTATCTATATGGCTTACTACACATCCCCCTTTCAATTATTAGGTGCAGGGGACTTTTTGAATACTATATCCTAGATAACGCATTACCAATGCACCCTGAACGGATCGTAGGCCCCCGATTTCCCCATTACGACAGATGCTAGTCTCCTTGCCTGAAGGATCATGTGCTGCCTTATGGGGAGATACCTGCCTTTGAAGATCACCTTCATGTTCATCATATCCTCATAAGTATCCAGTAATCTCTTCCTAGCCCTAGGTTTCAGTCTATTGTTCCTCGTAAAGTCCCTCATCTCCTTAACTAGGGAAAGCACTGCTCTATCCACTACTGGCTGTCTGAATTCCATCATGAAATCTTCCGCTAGCGCAGCCCTTCTACTATCAGGTACATGTAAGAAGCCTAGGAAGGGCTCAAAGCCTGTTGATTCAAGGACAAGCTGTACTTCAGATAACAATGTGCCATAAAGGAAGTTAAGCGACAAGTTGATCGGATCTTCCGGCTCTTCACACTTCCTCCCATCGAAACCCACCCAGTCGGGGATCACTGAGGCAATAGAAGACCAATAAGTCTCATCTGCCTCGCGTTCGATGCTTAATATTCTCCCTTTCACTGTTTCTGGTGACCCATTTATCTCGTTCACAGTAGGTATCAGTGATCTGATACTCTCAGCGCAATCAAGGACCTCTTCTCTATTATGCCCGCCCTTAACAAGAGAAGTAAGTAGATCGGACTGATTTTGAAGCTTCCCTATGACGAATGCCTTAGCGAGTTCTAAGCCTAGCATGTTATTCATTACCTCATACTGGGCTAGTTTTATGTTTACAGGGACTTCCTTCTTCATCGGAGATAGCTTTCCTACAAAGCGACCCTTCCTCATGACGATAAACTCAATACCATGTCTCAACATCAGATCTATAGCATTAGAGGATATAGAAACACCTTTAGATTCTAATATCACTCGGGAGATCTCTGAAATTGATACCTCCCTTATTGCGTGGCTCCCTCTACTTATGATAAGCCTCTCTCCATCAACTTCTAGGGACAGGCCACTGCCGATAACCCTAATTCCTTTTCCCTTCAAGGTAGTGCACCCTTGTCCAGTGCGCGCCTGTGAAAGGAGAGACCTCCGCCTGTTGCCATAGAGATACTTTTTAGAGTATCCCTCATTTTATTAAAACTACTATTGATCTATGATTTCATCACGAGTAGTTTAAATGAAATTTCGGTCATACCTTAAAATAAACCCTGTCTAGTTAAACGATAGGAGGAATCTGAGATTAAGTAAGGAGTGCTAAAACCGTGAAATATTCTCAGAGAAGACCCATCGTTTCATTGAAAGTTACGTATATTATTCAGAACCTTTGATTAGGGAAACTAGATTCATAGGTTAGAGGAGTGGGTCAGGCCGACACCGAGGGCGAGTCATGTAAACAAAGAGTGAGGGGAATGGTGGGTGAGCGGGTAGGTAGTGCTTGCTGCACTCTTTAGATTTCCTCATCAATCAATGTGAACTAGGAGGAGAAGAGATACATTCCCATTTATCGGTTATGAGAATGCTTGTCCTGCTAAATAGATTCAAAATACCACTCTAAAACTTTCGAAAAAATAACTATAATGTCAGCCGCCTAATAACTTTTAAATAGGCTCGGAATACGAACTAAGCGATGAAACGCAGGCTCCTCATCAAAGGGAAGAAAGTGCAGGATATAGGCTATCGGATATTCCTCCTCAGCTTAGCGAGTGAGCATGATTTAACGGGTTTTCAGGCTCGTAACGTGGGTAAGAACACGGTAGAAGCCTTATATGAAGGTAATGAGGAGTCTATCAAGGCCTTCGAGGCCGAAGTTAGAGAGCTCATTCCAGAGGGCGCCCAAGTGGAGCGGATCCACTTCGAGGATTACGATGGTCCAGTTAAAGGCATAGAGAGGTTCAGATCGTACTTCACCACGCTTCAGCTTGGCAAGATGATAGAGGTGGGTGTGGGGATGCTTCAGAAGCAGGAGGAGACGCTGAACGAGCTGAGAGGGGTGAAGAACGAGCTTAGGGCCTTCAGGGAGGAGAGCAAGCGCAATCAGGAGCTTATGCTTCAGAAGCAGGAGGAGACGCTGAACGAGCTGAGAGGGGTGAGGAAAGACCTTAGCACTATCTTGGACGAAAGACTGGCTGCCCTAGAGAAGGATGTGTTACTGATAAAGGAGAGACTGGGAATAAAGTGAGGGAACTCCTAGAGATTTCCTCTTCCTCAGACAGGGACATGTGCTAACGACGAGAGCATTACCTTTCAGCGGAAGGTCCTTTGGTGAAATCATCGGCAATTCCATTTTTAATTTACGCTTGGAAGGGGTGATGATGCAAAGGTTTATCGTTCAGCTAATCCCGCCCGATGGATTTGAGATCAAGGGATTTCCTGGATTTTCCTCGTATTCCATAGTTTTGGATGTATTGGAGAATCAGGATCCAGAACTTGTCAAGATGAGGAGAGCAGGTAAACTGCAGACGGATTTTGCGGTCAGGCCCCTTAAACTTGGGGAAGGGAGGGTGGAGCTTGATGTTACTGCTTTTACTAGTGAGGTCTCCTTGGCCTTGACAAGGGGTATAGTGAGCGGTTACTTAGAGACCAAACAAGGAAGGTTTGAGGTTCTGAGAGTGGAGGTCGAGGATGTATCAGCGGAAGAGCTACTTTCATCTAGCTTCCCCGTGAGGAAATTCTCCGTCAGGTTTCATACTCCCACATTCTTCAGACCGAGGGGCGGGGTGAGGGGTGGTGTCTTTATACCAATGCCCATCCCAAGTCGTATGCTGATAGGACTCCATAAGGTATGGAGCAAGTTCCTGGGACCGATGGAGGATGAATTGGAGAGGGAAGAGTTCCATAAGTGGCTCGAATCATGGGCTATCGTTGTATCAGCCCTTAAATTAAGGACAGAGAAGATAGAGGACGGGGATAAGTTCGCTGTGGGATTTGTAGGCTGGGCTAACTTCTCAGCGAACGATTCTTACTACGATCCTAACTTCTTGAGGAAGGTCGACGCTCTTCTCAAGTTAGGAGAGATAGTGAATGTGGGTGGAATGAGATCCAAGGGATTTGGGGTCATCTCGTACAGAAGGCAAGGGGAGGACGAAATAGGTAGGAAGAGGAGACTAACCCCCATCGAAGGATCCTAGGGAAACCCCAGTTAATAGATTCAATGGTCTCTCATTAGCGTCTGGAGTTACTTATCACATAGTTCTCGAGGGTTAGTGTGCCTATCCTTAGTTCAGACTGGGTGTAGCAAAGTGCTCTCCTCAGAGGCTATCAATAACATTATCACGAGTAGAAGTCCAACCGCTACTCCAATCAGCAGGTGATATGGGGAACTGCTGCTCAGTCTTCGCCGGAATGACGGTGAAGTTAGCCCTTCCTCCGTTATTTCCCTCATCTGGATTCGCTTTCCCCAACCAATTGCAACCTGACTACAATCTCGTGCTTTCCAGCGGTCATTTCCGATGTGTTCAAACGGTGGGATGAAACCCTACTGCCCTCCGGGTACTTGGAGGCATTCCACCTACCTATCC
>JAGGTZ010000117.1 GCA_021158805.1 Thermoproteota archaeon
CGTAGAGGAAGCGTAAAGACATCACGAATTGCTCCAATGAGGCGTTCCCCGCCCTCTCCCCTATGCCATTGATGGTGACGTGGGCTTGCTGAGCCCCGGCCTCAACCCCTGCCAGGGAGTTAGCTACTGCCAGCCCGAAATCGTTGTGACAATGGACGCTTACCGGTATGTTCAGTACACCGACAACCTTGGCTACGAGCATCCTCATAGCTGGGGGTGACATCACCCCTACCGTATCGGGTATATCAACCCTATCGGCTCTAGCATCTTCGACTGCCTTAAATACCTCCACTAGGTAATCTAGCTCCGTTCTGGTCGCATCTTCCGCTGAGAATTCTACTTTAACTCCCCTCGACTTCGCATACTCTACTGCTTGCACGGCCCTATCCAAGACATCCTCTTTGGACATTCTTAGTTTGTATTCCCTGTGGAGTGGCGAGGTGGCTATGAAAACATGGACGCTATCCACATCGGAGTCTACAGCGATGTCTATGTCCCTCTTTGTTGATCTAGCTAGAGCACATACTTCTGCCCTAACACTCCCCTTTATCTCCTTTATGGTTTTTGCGATCATCCTAACGGATTCAGCTTCTCCTTTTGATGTGATAGGGAAGCCTGCCTCTATTACATCGACTCCCAGCTCATCTAAGGCTAAGGCAATTTCTAATTTCTCCTCTGGTGTAAGAGAAACTCCTGGGGTTTGCTCACCGTCTCTTAGCGTGGTATCAAATATCATTACCCTATCAGGGAGGTTTAACTCACTACTAATCGTAGAATTGAGGTCCGATATATAGGCTATTCTAGTTCCAAGGGACCACCTGGGCGGGGGTATCTCCTTACAATTAAAAAGTTTAATCCTCGATCCGAGCGATACACCAACATGAGATTGGTTTATTGGTCCTTTTATATTACCCTAGCTTATAAGATCGGGGATCTTTGTGTTTAAGAGCGCTGAAGAACCCGAATTAGAAGGTGGTGTTCAGTATCATGTGAGAATATCACCCAAACAAGCTGAAAGATATGCCTTACTTCCGGGAGACCCCGATAGGGTCCCAAAGATATCTTCTATGTGGGAGGAAGTGGAAGAGGTATCTAAACACAGGCAATATGTCGTCCATAGAGGGAAATATAAGGGGGTAGGTTTACTAGCGGTCTCAACCGGAATTGGCTCTCCTGCGACTGCAATAGCTATCGAGGAGCTAGCTAGAGTGGGCGTGGACACATTCATAAGGGTAGGAAGTACAGGCGCTATACAGCCAGAGATAAGGCTAGGTGACCTAGTTATCAGTGTGGGCGCCGTTAGAATGGAAGGAACCAGTTCGCAGTACGTTATCGAGGGATATCCCGCTGTTGCTAGCTATGAAGTGGTACTCGCTTTAATAGAAGCAGCAGAGTCTTTGGGTTATAGGTATCATGTGGGAATAACAGCCTCCACCGACAGCTTCTATACTGGGCAGGGCAGGCCCGGCTTTAGAGGATTTAAACAAAGCTGGCATTCCCATCTACTGGACGATTTAATGAAGGCGAGAGTTCTCAACTTTGAGATGGAATCCTCAGTATTGTTTACATTGGCAAATATCTATGGATTGAGGGCAGGAGCCGTACATGCAGTGTTTGCCCAAAGGAATAGAAATGAATTTGCAGTTAAAGGAGAAATAGAGGCTTCAAGAGTTGCTAACGAGGCTGTAAAAATATTACATGAGTGGGACGAGAAAAAGGGTGATCGAAGGTACTTCTATCCCTCTCTACTAGCTGATACATGCTAAACTATCTCTCGAGAAATGGTGAGGAAGGGATTAGTACACGTAGCTCTCCTCTTTTCTCTCCTCAGGCGCTGTGACAGCCCTTAATGTTCTCTTGACATCCTCGAAGTATTTTATCATTTCATCGGTCAAACTGGGTTTTATCTTCGTGAGTGCTTGCTCGAAGTGTCTCATCTCCACTTTTTTGGCATTGATGTCCTCCCTAAGGGCAGACATAGCTGCTTCCCTAACTAACGCAGCCAAGTCAGCGCCGCTAAACCTCTCCGTTGCTAATGCTATCTTCCAGAGATCAACGTCCTCCGCTAGAGGCATTTCCTTCGTGAGAACTTTCAAGATCTCCATCCTAGTGTTCAAGTCCGGTGGTCCAACATAGACGAGCCTTTCTAACCTACCAGGTCTAAGGACTGCTGGATCGACTAAATCGGGTCTATTGGTAGCTCCTATGACTACTACGTCCCTAAGAGGTTGTATACCATCTATTTCTGTAAGCATCTGACTGACAACCCTCTCGGTCACACCGGAATCGAAGTGAGATCCTCTTCTAGGGAAGAGAGAGTCTATCTCATCTATGAATACTATTGCTGGAGCTACTTGCCTTGCCTTTCTGAAGATCTGGCGGACTGCCTTCTCGCTCTCACCGACCCACTTGCTGAGGAGTTCGGGTCCCTTCACGCTTATGAAGTTGGCCTCGCTCTCACTGGCTACTGCTTTAGCTAGAAGTGTTTTACCGCAGCCGGGTGGGCCGTAAAGCAGTACGCCCTTGGGCGGTTCTATGCCCATCCTCTTGAATGCATCTGGATTCTTGAGTGGTAGCTCTACTACTTCCCTTAACTCCCTCTTTACCTCCTCAAGACCACCTATATCGTCCCAAGTTATGTCAGGTACCTCTATCGAAATCTCTCTAAGAGCGGAGGGTTGTACAAGTTTCAAGGCCTCCATGAAGTCCTCCTTGGTCACCTTAAGCTCTTCTAATATCTCTATAGGTATTGTCTCAGCATCTAGGTCGATTCTTGGCAGTATCCTCCTTAAGGCGGCCATGGCTGCCTCCCTGACTAAAGCAGCTAAATCAGCGCCCACAAATCCATGTGTTATATCTGCGAACTCATCTAGATCTACATCCTCAGCCAAGGGGACGTTCCTCGTATGTATCTGTAATATCTCCTTCCTCCCCTCCCTATCCGGCACCCCTATCTCTATCTCCCTATCGAACCTTCCTGGCCTCCTTAGCGCCGGATCCAGGGCCTCTGGTCGATTTGTTGCTCCAATGACTATGACTTCTCCTCTTCCCTTTAGTCCATCCATTAACGCCAATAGCTGAGCTACTACCCTCCTCTCAACCTCACCTGTAACTTCATTCCTGTTAGGAGCTATCGAGTCTATCTCATCTATGAATATTATGGATGGTGAATTCTTCTCCGCCTCCTCAAATATCTCCCTAAGCCTCTTCTCACTCTCCCCATAGTACTTGGACATTATCTCCGGTCCAGAGATGCTTATAAAGTGGGCATTGCTCTCATTGGCTACTGCTTTAGCTAGAAGTGTTTTACCGCAGCCGGGTGGGCCGTAAAGCAGTACGCCCTTGGGCGGTTCTATGCCTAGGTGTCTAAAGAGCTCGGGATGTTTGAGAGGTAGCTCTACCATCTCTCTTATCCTCTGTATTTCTTCCTTAAGCCCTCCAATATCCTCGTAAGTGACGGTTGGTACTATTATCTTGGATAGTTCAACGGGCCTCTCTCTAACTTCTATTACCGTATTCTCCCCTACCTTTCCGAAGGTTCCCGGATTTACACTCACAACTACCAAGGGTATAAATCTCTGGAAAATGGGTATCAGTACCACATCACCCTTCGTGACGACGAAATCGAAAAGTCTCTTCTTGACCCAGCTATGGAAGTCAGGAGCAACTCTTATCATATGGTCTTGAGGAGCTAGAACTACCTTAGTGGCCTCCTGAACCTCGACCGGCCTTACTCTGACTTTCTCGCCTGTTCTTACACCGGCATTCCCCTTGATTATCTTGTCCATCCTTATGTACCTAGTACCCACATCCATACTGACTGATGGCATCACTCTAGCGTGGGTGACCCTAGAGCCGTAGATCCTCACATAGTCACCGCTAGTCAAGTTTAGTTGCTTCATAACCTCAGGATCTATCCTTACTATGCCCCTTCCAAAGTCCGCCTGCTTGACGACGTCTGCAACTATGAGCGTAACATCTTTTACCTCCTTATCGTCCTTCCTAGATGGCTGTTTCTTCCTCACGAACTACACCTCAAGATTGATTCTCGGAATGGTTTATTAATTTTGCATAATTGGGAGGAGGATCCTCTATAGTCCGTTGCTAAACCGTAATTCATATTATACATTCCGATGCCCAAAGTAGGACCTTATTTCTCATCTCTTCTTTCTCCTCCTCTTCCTAGTTTTAACTTTAGTTGTTTCCTGTAGCAACCTATCAATGAGGTAAACTAGCAGAAATGATGGTATAAAAGCTCCAATTCCCAGTGGAAGTGTTGGCAGTTCGTTATAGAACTCTAGTTTCCTCTTAACCGAAGGTTCACCTATGATTGCCACTAGTTCTGAGTTGCCTATGAGCTTGAGCTTACCGCTAATTTTGACATCACCAATATCTGAACATACCTCTTCATCACACTCGAGAAACCCATGTGCCTCTCCCACCTTAAATACGACCTCTGGTTCCCTAACAATTACAGTTACATTCTTCTCCAATACCTCGAAGTCTCTACTTCCATTGATGAAATTCCCTTCCATCCTAACAGGTGGTACGAGGATCATCCTGACATATGGAGATATGTGGGGCCTTACTATTGCCTTAGAGGCAATTATCCTCACATCCGTGCCATTTAATCCATTTTGCGATAAGACAGAAGGAGCCTCTACGTTAACTTCCCTCAGAATTAGTTCTTTTGCCAGACCCGCTATAGGCTGTGCTGATGTATTAAACCTCTCCTCAGGAAATAGCTCCCCTAAAATGGATAGGGCACCTGACTTCACCAAAGGCCCTACGTATACATACTTCACTAAGGTGCCATTGAAGATCCCGGTTGCTATAAATGGGATTTTCCCATTATCTCCTACATACCAAGCCGTCACATTAGTCCCTTCCTTCGGAGAGATTATGGGCGAACTTACTCTACTAATCTCACGACTCACTTCTCCCTCGATAGCATTTACGTAAATACTTCTGTTACTCATGGTAAATAGCCCTCTACCAACTTCTCCTATGTCCTCCGCTACTATGACGCTACCAAGTCTCTTCTCTCCCTGATCGACTAATCCTCTGATCTTGAGGGATATGATCTCCAACCCCTTAGAGTTGGTCACTAACCCGATGGCTTTCGGTTTTATAGTGACATTAACATCTTTTATAGCGAGATCGTTAAAGAGGAGAGAGGTTGTACCTCCCAATATGACCCTAAGGATATTTTCCTCTTTTATCTCAATCTTCCACATCCCTAAGTTCTTCGATGTCCTCCCTCTTATGATATCAAGCCTTAGAAGCAGATTATTCATATCTACCGTCGCTGTGTAATAGTCTTTCCCTTCGGCTGAGGGAAAGATCAGTTGTAAGCTTCCACCGACACTGCCTCTGAATTGAAGCTCTAGCTCTCCCTCTGACATGACAACTGGGAATGTTATGGGGGCTGAGCTATTTCCTAAGTATGTTAAAGAACCATTCTCATAGCTCCAGCCCTTAGGTAAGTGGCCCCATGCTCTAGATGATATAAGATCATCCTCTACAAATAGAGGAGGTATATCTCCTATTATCAAGTCACCATTAACGGGATCTCCCTTAAAAGCCATACTATACTTCCCAAGGTACATTTGCAAACACATGTACCTATTGAAGAGATATCGGTCGAATGGAAACATAGCAAGGCCACCACCATCAATAGGGGGTATTTTAAGCTTCACAATGTCGGTACCTCCCCTGCTGTAGAGGAGTTCCCCTGAGTCTAGGAGGCAGTCGAGGAGTAGCGTGGGCCTCTCCTCTTGTAACATCTTCCTATCTCTAGACGATATATAGATAGCTACTTCCTTGCCCTCGAGGGATTTTATAGCCTCTTTGGACTTAGCAGTCCATAAGAAGGGATACATGAAATATCCGCTCGCATTCATCAACAGGGTCTCATAATAGCTATCATAGGTAAAGGAGACGACTGGAAGATCTAGATTAACTGATGTTAAGAGATTAAATAGGTTTTCATTGATCTTAGCAGAGGGATTTCCAGTTATATGTCCCCACCTCTCATAGTTCATCGCAGTAGTCATGAAGCTTGCTGAGAAAATGAGACCTATCAAGAATGCTCTAGCAATACTAGCTGCCCTTATTCTCAGGGCAAGGTTTGCTGCCAGAGGAGCTAGGAAGACCATCATGACCAAGGGGAACCTGAATTCCCAGTACTTAGTATATAGGCCATACGCCTTCACTAGTGTGAGGGCCCTACCTGCAAGCAAGCAGGTAAATACTACAGATAGTAGATAAGATGAGTTCTTTACCGGTCGCAATTTTAGGGATAGGAGAGCCACAAGGGATGAGAACCCTATCATTATTGGATACATGAACCAAGGGACCTGCCCTACTTTCATAAGAAGGTTTAGTGTCGAGTTAGAGAATTCGTCGAACTTTAATAACCAGACTATCAGCCCGGATATGAAAAGTGAAGGAAGGACGAGTTCTATTATTCTACTCCCGTAGATTTGTAGTTTTCTAAATGGAAAGAGGGATGCCAGAATCGCAGTGATTGCAAGTATCTCCTGTAGGGCGATTAAACTCATAGATTGTAAGGGAGGGATCAAGGGTAATATCAAACAAGCTACTCCCAGATATCTGAGGGAATCCCTAACCTCCTGATCTGTGAAAAGGGAGAGAAGAACAGAGGACGCTATCAGGATGAGGAACTCAGGCCTATGTATGAAGAATATAGCTATAATTGACATAACTAAGAGATCCTTCCTGCCCATTTTCAATGAGGCAAGACCTAGGCTTAGGATCCCAATTGCTAAGCTTAGAGGAAGCCCCCAGAAGAATAGGGGATTACTCCATATTAGGGAGTTGTAGGACTTTATGTCCGCCATGCTCATTAGGAACTTGGGCTCAGTAGCTGGGCTCGAGATATACAGGCGTAGATAGGCTAGCCATGCTAGAGATGAGGATAATGACATAAATAGCGTCGATAGAGCCGGTAACCTCGAGTCTTCCCCCTCAAATAGATGCTTCGTCATTGAGTAGAACATCAGGGGGAGAATTAGGTTGAGTAGAACAATGCCTGACATTAGCTGAGTATATCCCACGAAGGGCAAGAAGAATGACAGGAACAGATGATATATTCCATAGAAGCTGTCGATTTGGAGGTCTTTGTACACTGAGAGCGCTCCATTGTAGTGAATGACTATGTCATTAGAGTAGAGTCTCAGATAGTCTGGATAGACTGAGATATAGTGTAACAGAGCGAGTAGCATTATTAAGAGGATCACTAGAGCATCTACACGCCTATTAAATGAGGGGGGCCTTGTTGGTTCCTTCATGAGAAAGTATACGGTAGCCAGACATATCATAGATAGAGGAGCTATTATATCAGAGTTTACTAGCAGTTTTAGGCCTGAAATGGCCGATATTATCAAGAATCCTGCTGGTAGAGAGAAAGCCAGTAAGTCAAGCTCTGACAGGTCTTTATCAAGCTTGAGAATCGTTAGAGTAGATCTACCCATCAATAGGATGGCAATAGGAAGCAGATACGCCGCAATGGAGGGCTCAACAAGTAGCGTTAGAGC